>DQHV01000395.1 GCA_003524335.1 Candidatus Aminicenantota bacterium
CGAGGGTAAGTGGCTCTATAGATTTTTCTCGGTGGCCGGTTAAACAATATGATCATCAGAAGTTCAGGAAAAATATTTGGTCGAGGTTTCAACGGCAACTGGGAGTGAAAGTGAATCCGATTCCCAAAGCTCCGGATGACGGCGCTCTGGCAGCCTTTGAGCGCTTCGCCACCGAGCTCGTGGATGTTTTTGGGATGCCCTTTCCCCTTCCGGGTTTTCCAACTGCTCCCGAAAGCAGACCTGGTGGGCGATGAGCGTCAATTTTGCTCTATCTCTAACTTCACACTTGGCATGGATTTTCTTGACATGGCTTCTGATCGTGTAGAGAGAGACGTGAAGGCTTTCGGCTATTTCACTATTGCTCATCCCCAGGCCTAACAAGCGAAAAACCCGAAACTCAGAAAAGGTGAGGCAATGAATTCTCGAGACAACCTCTTCTTTCTGAGAGGCCTGCTCCTCCAGGTGTTTTCTTATCTCCTCAATCCGATTTTTTTCTCTGTATTTTTGCCTCAAAAAATCGTTCACTTTGTTCCTGACAACCGTGAAGATAAAGGACCTCGGAGGGGTCCATCCCGTTCCGAATTTCCGCACTGTTAAAAGAACCGCAAAGTAGACCTCGGAAACAATGTCGTCGCCGCAGGGTTGTCCGTACATGGCCTTATTTACGGCCCCCTTTATCAGAGTGCCGTACTCCCTCATGATCTTCTCCATGAGGGAATTCTGTTCCGCTAAGATATTATTCATTCTTTTCCTCCAGAACGTTTCTGGACATTTTTATAAAAACCTAAATTAGTATTCCTGCCATTAATCTAATAGCTCAAGATGAAACCATCATTAATTAAAAATGAATTTAAGATTAAATATTAGCTTGAATTTATCATTTGAATTTCATATTCTATTCACGATGTCCGGATGGATTCTAAAAATTATGAGGATGAGTCGTAGGAGGATTCACCATGCGGATTCTTGTCGTCGAAGACTCAAGGCGGCTAGCGGGCATTATCAGGAGAGGTCTCCAGGAGGATGCCTATACGGTGGACAACTCTTATGATGGAGAGGAAGCCCAATACATGGCGGAGACCACACCCTTTGATCTGATCATCTTGGATATCATGCTGCCCAAGAAGGACGGCGTGACTGTCTGCCGTGAGCTCCGGGCAAAAAACGTAAGCACGCCGATCCTGATGCTCACCGCCAAAGACACGACCGAAGACAAGGTGGTGGGGCTCGATTCCGGGGCCGACGATTATCTGGTCAAGCCCTTCGCCTTCACCGAGCTCCTGGCCCGGGTCCGCGCTTTGCTGAGGCGTGAGGCCCTTCCCAAAACCCCGAAGCTCCAGGTCGGCGACCTGGCCATGGATATGCGGACCCGGGAAGTATGGCGGGGGCAGAGGCAAATAGAGTTGACCGCAAAAGAGTACTCTATTCTAGAATACTTCATGCGCCGCCCCAATGTCGTCGTAACGAGGACCATGCTTGGAGAGAACGTCTGGGACTATGAGTTCGACGGAATCTCCAATATCATCGATGTTTATGTGCGGCGGATTCGCCGGAAAATCGACGAGGACGGGCAGGGAAGCCTGATTCAGACCTTGAGAGGAGCGGGCTACCGCTTGCGTGTAACATGAGCATTTATAAGAGCATCAAGTTCCGTTTGACCGTCTGGTACCTCATCGCCATAGTGCTGCCGCTGGTCGCCTTCGGAGCGGTCGCCTATTTCATGTTGTCGAAGAACCTGTACAGGAACCTCGATTTAGCCTTGCAGGTGCGGGTGGCCGAGCTTCAGAATTCCATCACGGTCCAGGATCATCAGATCAGCTTTGAGCAGAAGTTCAATGACCTCGTCCTGGTCTACGACGCCGATAGCGTTCTTTTACAGAGGCTGGGACCCAACGTCCGGTTTTCCATTATCGAGAAGATGGTTCAGCAGGCTCTGTTCGGTCAGAGCAGTTTCCTGACGACACCGACAACCGAGGGGCAGGATGTGAGGCTCTACGCGGCGCCCTTCAACCTCGATTCACGCACCCGCATCGCCATCATCGTCGGTCGCCTGACCAGCGAGATACAGGATATGCTGTCCATCTTCCGGGTGATCATTATCTACTCGGCCTTGGCGGTCGTTCTGCTGGCTGGTGTCGGCGGCATGTTCCTGGCGAACCGGACCCTGCAGCCGGTCGACCATATCACGGATATCGCCCGGGAGATCGGAGAGGGCGACCTCAGCCGCCGGATCAACATCCAGAGCGAGGACGAGTTGGGCCGGCTGGCCTCCACTTTGAACCGGATGATCGCCCGTCTCGAAGAGGCCTTTCAGAAGCAGCGGCAATTCGCGGCCGATGCCTCCCATGAGTTGCGCACGCCGCTGGCCATCATCCAGGCCGAATCTTCCCTCGCGCTGGACAAAAAAAGAACGCAGGTGGAATACCGGAGATCGTTGGATCTCGTTTCCCAGGAAGTGACCTACATGTCCGAGATCATCGGCAAGCTGCTCCTGTTGGCGCGCCACGATGCCGGCAGTGAACCGCTCAACTTCCAGGAGGTCAATGTGAGGGACCTCTTCACCGAGCTTTCCTCGGATGTGGAGGCGCTCGCCCAAGAAAAAGGCGTGGCCTTCAACTTCGGCCCGATGGAAAATCTTATGGTTAAAGGAGACAGATTCAGGTTGAGACAACTCTTCCTGAACATCCTGGACAATGCCATCCGTTATACCCCCAGTGGAGGCACCGTCTCGAGCTCGCTGGTGAGAAAAAACGGGAGTGCTTTTGTGTCCATCAGTGACACGGGGATAGGCATCCCGACCGAGGACCTGCCGTTCATCTTCGATCGCTTTTATCGCGTGGATAAGGCGCGCTCCCGCACTGACGGCGGCATGGGGCTCGGCCTGGCGATCGCCGGCTCCATCGCTAAGCTGCACGGCGGAAACATTGAAGTCGAAAGCCAGGTCGGCAAAGGCAGCACCTTTCATATCATCCTCCCCTTGCTCGAATCGCCGACGGGATAGCCGGTCCTCACGCGGCATCGGTACTCTCAAACCCCGCAGGGTTAGAAACGGCCTTAAAAATCCCCCCTAAAGGTGATTGATTTATACAGCCGTTATGCTAGATAAAGGAGTTGGCAAGATAGCCTGCCCAGGGAAGGCACGGCTTACTGCGTAGAAGTCCAGGCCATGAAAGAAAAACGGAAGGCAAGGCGAATCAACGAAAAGGCTGCGGCTGCGATCAGTCTGGCCAGTCTTGATTATCCCCATCTCGACAAAAAAATCGCTCACTGCTTGACTGAAGACATTTCCATAAAAGGAATAAAAATTCAGTGCGAAAAATTTTTTCCCATCAACTCGACTTTAAAAATACAGCTCTCATTAAAAGAACCAACGAGGCTGATCAATGTGCTGGGAAAGATCCGGTGGATCAGGAAGCTTAAGGCGTGTGAAATGTTTGAAATGGGCATAGAAATCGTGGGGACGTCCAAAGAAGACTTGAGTGTCCTCAAACGCCATATAGAAGAGATACCTGGGATAGACAAAGAAAAATACTACTCCTGGAGATCGAATCCCCGATCCTCTTAGTGAGCGGACTCTTCCCTCTTTCTTCCTTCACGTCTGTTGACAAGGTTTCTCTCCTTCGGATACATTCACCCCAGGATGGTGCCGATTCTCCTCCAGGATAACAGAGTCAGGCTCCGATCTCGGCCGATCCCGACTTGATCTATGCTCCGTTCATCTTCTGGTTCTGGGACGAGCCGCTCGACCCCGCCAAGATGGCCGAGATGTCGCGGACTATGGCGTCCCAGCGATTCAGTCCCGGCTACGCCCACGCCCGCAAATCCATGGTCGGGACTCCCGACCTCCCGGATGCGGAATGGCTGGGGGACAGGTGGTTTGCCGCTTTCGGCGCCGCCCTGAAAGAGGCCGAAGCAAGGAAGAATTATCTCGGCTACTGTGATGAATACTGGTGGCCAAGCTTCCAGGCCAACGGCCGCGTCCTGGCTGCAAACCCCGAGCTCCGGACCGTGTCGTTGAACTGGGAAACCATCCCTGTCGCAGGCGGCTCCGAAATTCATCGAGATCGCGCTCGAGCCCTACGCCCACCGCCTCGGCGACCGGCTCGGCCGTTCCATCCCCGGTGATTTCATCGACAACGAGGG
>DQHV01000095.1:0-1249 GCA_003524335.1 Candidatus Aminicenantota bacterium
GGGCAAACGAGTATCCTCGGGCGACAGAACACATCCCGGAGATGGTCTCCATCATCAGGCGGCTCATCCAAAAGGGCTACGCCTACGAGAAAGACGGCTCCTCCTATTTCAGCATCGCCAAGTTCCCGGCCTACGGCCGGCTTTCCAAGATCAGCCTCGAGGAACTCCAACCGGGACANNCGGGATGGCACATCGAATGCTCGGCCATGAGCTCCAAGTACCTGGGCGAAACGTTCGATGTCCACTGCGGCGGCGTAGACAACATTTTTCCCCATCACGAGAACGAGATCGCCCAGTCGGAAGCATACTCTGGAAAAAAATTCGTCAACTACTGGCTGCACTGCCATCACCTCATCCGAGACGGCGAGAAGATGTCGAAGTCCAGGGGAAACACGATCACGATTCCGGAAATTCTGAAGATCAAGAGGGACCCCGCGGCCCTCCGCTTCCTCCTGCTCTCCACTCATTACCGGAAGACACTGAACTTCACATTAGAGGCCCTCGAACAGGCAGAAACTGCGCTCAACCGGATCAATAGGTTTGCCGGTAAAGTCAAGTACGACCCCTACCCTGAAGGAGAAACGCCTCAGGTCGCCCGGATCCTCGCTGAAGCAGACCAACGGTTTCGGGCCGGGTTGAGTGATGACCTCAACATCTCCAAGGCCATGACCGCCCTGTTCAACCTAATCAAGAAAGTCGACGTGGCCATTGCCCGAGCCGATTTTAAGAGCCAAGACGCCCAGAAGGTCGATCTGTTCATTCGTTCTATAAATACTGTTTTGGGAGTAATAACCCCAATAAAAAGCGAAACGGTCGTGGTTGACACATCGAGGGATAAACTAAATTTGATTCCGCCGAGAGTCATTGTGGCGGACGAAACCGAAATGCCGATAATCACGGCCCAGCAGAAGGACAAGATCGAACGGCGGGAAAAGGCCCGGGCCGATAAGGATTTCGGCAAGGCCGACCAAATCCGCGATGAACTCGCCGCCGAGGGCATCCTCCTAGAAGACACCAAAGACGGGGTTCGCTGGAAGTCCGTGCCTGTCCCGAAGAAGCCGGAATGAGCGACGCCCGCGCCCTCGGCAGGTCGGGCGAGGAAGCGGCAGTCAACTATCTCCGCAAGAAGAAGTTCAAAGTTGTCTGCCGCGGGTTCCGGTTCCATAAAGGTGAGATCGACGTCATTGCCTACGACAAGGACATCCTCGTCTTTGTCGAGGTCAAAACCCGGCGAAGCCCTGATTTCGGC
>DQHV01000095.1:1331-13892 GCA_003524335.1 Candidatus Aminicenantota bacterium
AAATAGAATTGGAGGGCGGACCTGAAAAAGTAGGACGCCTGGAAATCGACAGACCGGGCCGAGGGGATGCCGATCTCGGCCGGCCCCGGGCTGGCTTTTTTCTGTTGCCAGGTCCCTTCGACCTCCAAGGACAATCGGCCGATCCAGCCGCGGCCGCCGAAGTGCAGCCGCTGCGGCGGGATGTCGTTCAGGGGGGCGTCAGTTTTCAGACTCTTTCCGTCGAGCATCGCCAGGTTTCCGAAAAGACTGAATCCGGGCCAGGGAAAATACTCCCACTCCAGCTCGAGTCCTTGGATTCTCCCCTTTTCGATGTTCCCGTATGTATAGGTTTTCTCCACAACCCGGTAGCGCTCGATCATGTCCTTGATCTCGTAGGAAAACCCATACAAACCTATAAACACTCGCCGCTCGATAAACTTGAGGCCGCCGTCGAGGCTCAGGCTGGATTCCGGGGTGAGGCCGGGGTTGGCGATGATGAACCCGCGGCCCGTGATGCCGGAGTAGAAGAGCTCGTTCAGGTCCGGCGCCCGGAAGGCCCGGGAGAAGTTCGCGAACAAGATCAGTTTGTCGGTGAGCTTGACCGAGGCCGCCGTGAATCCGGTCATAGCCCGGTCATTATACCGTTTGAGTTCTGTTCCGCCGCCCGGGTTCGCCCGGCTGCGCAGGAAATCCAGGCGGAGGCCGGCCACGAGGTCGAGACCTCTAATCCCGTTGTAGTCGCAGGATACAAAAAGGCCGAAATACCTCCTCTCGGCCTCCGTATAAGGCCATTCCTCAAATGTCTTTATCACCTCTCCCTGAGGGTCGAGTGCCTTTTCCGTATTGACGGCCTCTGCACCGGCCCGGCCGTACCAGTCCAGGCCCGCTGTGAGCTGAAAATGGGAGGCCATCCTCCTGGCAAAAGACAGCTGAACGCCGTAATCCGTGCTCCTGGTCTTGCTGTAGGACTCTTTGGATTTATAAGAAGCGACTGTATCGGTCCGCGTCTCCAGGCAGTTGGGGTTGGCAAAGACATGGAAGGAGAGATTGCCTTCTCCCCAGATCTTTTTCTCGATCCAGTGGAGCTGCAGAAGGTTCTGGTTGTCGTGAGGATACCAGGTCGGCTTGGCCGCGCCGTCCCGGTTGGGCTTGCCGATGTCCCGCCCCCGGGCCAAAAGGAAACTCCCCGAGATTTCCCTTTTTCCCGTCTGGTGCCGGATCTTTCCGAGGATGCTCGCCTGGCTGTACCGGGATTGAAGGACCTCGGCCTCGGGAGACCGGTAATCCTCAGCGTCGACTCCCTGGAAGGAGAAATAATAACCGAGAGACTGCGGCCCTCCGGCAAACGACAGACCCGCGCCCTTCTCCTGGTTGACCGTGCCGAACCGGGTGTTGATCCTCCCCCGGAATCCGAACCCGCCGCCCGGCTCCCGGGTCAGTATATGCACGACACCGCCGATGGCGTCTGACCCGTAAAAAACCGAAGACGGGCTGCGCAGGACCTCGATACGGCCGACATCCTCAGGGCTGATGAATGAGGCGCTGGGCCCGGTTCGCCGGTCGCTCGACAGCCTGGCATTGTCCACCATGAGGAGCACGCGACGCCGGGCCAGGCCCCGGATAGAGGGGACGAGAGAGAAGCCTCCCGACCCGAGATCGGTTACTCCCGGCAGGTTGTCCAACGCTTCCGCGATGTTGGGGGCCATCGTTTTTTGGATATTCTCGGCCAAGACGACCGTGCTGGCGGCGGGGATATCGGCCGCAGGCTCCGGGTGTCTCATCGCCGTCACCACGACCTCCTCCCGCTGCCGGATATATGGGACTAGCGTGATCACGATCGGATGCGCCAGAGCCTTCGCCCTGAACTCGACCTCTTCCTCCATGTAATCCGGATGGACGATTCTCAGAGTCACCCTTTCGGCTTGCGGAAGGGCCAGCGAGAACCGGCCGTCTTCGTCAGTGACGGCTTTAAGACCGCTCGCCCGGTGAAAGACCACGGCCGCGGCCACGGGCTTCCCCTCGGCGCTCACCACCCGGCCTCTCCATTCGGACGCTAAGCATCGAAAGACAAATCCGATAAGGATGAAGAGAAACAGAGCGGCTCTTCTCATGGCTGCCTTGCCTCCTTTGAGGATGTCCGGCCCCCCTTATCTGGAATCCTTATCACGGCCGATTTGTCCGGTGACCTTTTGCGGAGGTCGGATATCTTCTCCTTGAGCACCGGATGGATAGCTGTCGGCGCGATCTCGAGGAGTGGAACGAGGACGAAATTCCGCTTGGCCATCCGGGGATGAGGAACGGTCAGCTGTCTTGTACTGAAAACCCGTTCCTCAGCGAGAAGGATATCGATATCGATCGTCCTGGGCCGATTCCTCCGGGCAGGCCGGCGTCCCAAGCCCTTTTCCACGGTCTTGATCAGGGCGAGAAGGTCGGCCGGCTCCAAAGCCGTGCTCACTTCGACGACCTGGTTATAAAACCAGGGCTGGGCGGAGTAGCCGAACGGCTGGGTGCGGTAGAGCGAGGAGGAACGGAGAACCTTCACCCGGGCCTTTTTCAAGGCGGCCAGGGCGCCGGCCAGACAAGCCCGCCGGTTTCCGAGGTTGCTGCCGAGGCTCAAGAAGTAGCGCATCGCCCTCGACCTCATGAGAATTATCCATCATAACACTGTCCATGGACCATTTCAAAAATGAAGCGCTCAAGCGGGATGGATGTAATAGAAGGACTTGAGGTCCTCGATGTCCGCTTCGTCCTTCCGGAATTCCCTGGCCGCGGCCTTCTCAAGCCGCTTGGCCAACCGGCTGGCCTCACGGAAATAAGCGGCCCGGAAAGTGGCCTTGCGGGACAGGTCGGTTGCCAGGGTTCGGAATTTGTTATCCAGAGAGAGATCTGGTTTTTTCTCCTGGAAACCGAGGTGCCGCCATTCTCCGGTTGGCCAGTCGAATCCGTACTCATTCAGAAATAGATCGCCCTGCTTCGCAACGAAACCGATGGCCTTCGCCAGGAAATCGACGTCACTTTCATCAAAAGTGTAGTGGATGTTGATCCGCACCCACCCCGGCTTGATCCCCTGGTATCCCCGGCCGATCAGCTGCCGGAAACGGTCCGAGGTGTCCGCATCGATGCGGAGGAGCAGATGGCCGTATGGTCCCGCGCAACTGCATCCCGCCCGCGACTGGATGCCGAACAGATCGTTGAGGAGCTTGGTGACGAATTTCGGATGGAGGATCCTGTCCTGGTGTACGATATTGAAAGAGACGATCGGGGTGAGATCCGGCGTGTCGTAGCGGCCGACGAGCCGGATGTTCGGAATCTCCCGCAGCCTCGCCAAGAAAAGGGCCAGGTTTTCCCTCTCGGTTTTTTCAATCTCGGCCGCTCCGATTTTCTCTTTGACTTCCATGGCCAGGGCGGCTTTGATGGTCTGGAGGATGGGCGGAGTCCCGGCCATTTCCCTGGTTTCAATGTCCTCGGAGTAGTCATGGGCGTCGAAGCCGACGTAGACGACCGTTCCTCCGCCGGCCGTCGTCGGCGGAAGGTCCCTTCTGTAAAGGCGTTCGTGGATCACCAGGATCCCGCAGCTCCCCGGTCCACCCAGAAACTTGTGCGGTGAGAAAAAGATGGCGTCGAAGTAGGACTCCCCGTCCCTGTTCATATTGATCTCGGCATAGGGAGCCACGGCGGCAAAATCGAAGAACACCCCGACGTCGTGCCGATGGCAGATCCGAGCGACTTCATAGACGGGCGTCTTAACGCCGGTGATGTTCGACCCGGCCGAGAACGATCCGTACTTGATCCGGTCCCTGAAACGGGGAGCGGAAACTTTCTCCTCCAGGTCCGCCAGGTCCATCCCGCCGCGGCCGCTCAACCGGACGACCACGACCTCGGCCAAGGCCTCTCTCCACATCAACTCGTTGGTATGATGCTCGTAAGGGCCGATAAATACAACGGGAGTCCTAGACTCGATGAGGCGGCGGACACCCTTGCCCACATCCCCGACCTCGGAGCAGGCCTGGTAAACCCTCTCTTTCGTCAGCGGGGGAATGTAAACGCCGATGATCTCCTGGAGCTTCTTCAGAGCGCCCGTTGAGCCGGAGCCTACGGGGAAGATCTTTCCGGACTCTCCGGCGTTGACCAGCCGCTTGATCCGCATCCCAGCCTGCTGGAAGAGACCTGTCAAATATTTGCCGGAGAAGTCGTCCTCGGTGTGCGTATTCGCATAGGATTTCTGGATACGGAGGAGCTTCTCCTCGATGAAGCGCAGCCCGCGGCCGGAAGCGGTATAATCGGCATAAAACATATTCCGGAGGCCGTAGGGGGTTTCAAACAGCAGGTCATTCCCGATGATCTGTTTTCTGACCAAGTCGAGATAACTTTGTCTCATGTCGGCACCGTTTTAACAGGGCAGTTTCACGAACAGGGCCCCGCCACTGCGGAGCCATTTGGGCAAGGTCATATTCTACCACGTTTGTTGAAAATCGGGCGAGCTCTGGTATAATCGATTGGCTGCTCATGAGCGCGTTTCTCCGACTGCTCGAGAACGAAGTCCAGATCGTCGCCCTCCTCTTCCTCGCGACCGTCTACCTCTTCCGGGTCCTTTGGATCCTGCGGTTCGAGCCAACTCGGGAAAGGACCCAGCCCGCCGGCAGCGAGAGAGAAGGAATCACCTATTCGCTCCTGAACATATCCATGCCCTGGTCAATGGAAGCTGTGCGCAAGAAGCCGGGCTTCTACGTCCAGTTCGTCATCTTCCATTCCGGTGTAACCGCCGCCATCGCTGCGACCTTCATCATCCCCTACCGGCCGGAGCTCTTCCAGAAAAGGGCGGTCGTGCTGATCTTCCAAATTATCATCGGCGCGGCCTTCGTCGTCGGACTGATAAGGCTCCGCCGACGTCTTAAGGTTCCCGCCGTCCGCCTGATCAGTACTCCGGACGACTATTTCTCCCTGCTCCTGATGATCCTTTATTTCGCTGCCGCAGTGTTGGCCGTCCCCAACCGCTTTCAGGCGGCCGAGTGGCCGCTGATCCTGTTCTTCGGACTGACCGCCTTTTTTCTTATCTATGTGCCCTTCAGCAAGATATCTCACTACCTCTACTATCCGTTCGCCCGCTATGTTCTGGGAAAGACGATGGGGCACCGCGGCGTCTTCCCCATAAAGAAAGCGAATGAGGAGACCGCCTTTGGGCCGCCAGAAAAATGAGTCTCCGCCGGCCCTGAAGTCCCCTCTGGAGACAAACTCCCAGGAGAAGGCGCGCGCGGCGAACCTGAGCTCGGTCGCCGAAGGGCGGCTCAAGCTCTACAACCCGCAGGCCGATAACGTCCGGAAATTTCTCGACCTCCTCGAACGGAAGATCAACCGGTCCCTGGCGCTGTCTTTCGTCGCTTGCGTCCACTGCGGCCTCTGTGCCGAATCCTGCCACTATGCCCTCGCCCGGCCCGACGACCCGACCATGACGCCGGCTTACAAAGCCGATCAGATCCGCCGTATCTTCAAACGGCACAAGGACTGGACCGGCCGGATCATCCCCTGGTGGGTGCAGGCCCGCTATCCCAGAGACGATGAAGGCCTCAACTTCCTCAAGAACATTGTCTTCGGAACCTGCAGCGCCTGCCGCCGCTGCACGCTCAACTGCCCGATGGGCGTGGACACGGCAGCGCTTGTTCGATACACCCGCGGGCTGCTCACTGAACTCGGCGTCGTTCCCGAGGGAATCTTCAACGTCAACAGAGATCAGTGGGAGAGCGGCAACCAAATGGCGGTCACGGAAAAAGACTATCTTGAGACCATCGCCTGGGCCCGGGACGAATTGGAGTCCGAGACTGGAATCCGGGGGATCGAGATTCCGGTTGACCGGACGGACTGCGATTTCCTTTACGTCATCAACCCCAGGGAGATCAAATTCGACCCTCGCTCGCTTGGCGACGCCGCCAGGATCTTCCATTGCGCCGGGGAAAGGTGGACCCTGCCAAAGTGGGGCTGGGATATGACCAATTTTGGCCTTTTCTCAGGGGACGACCGCCTCGGCGCTTATGTCGCCGGGAACGTCTATCAGGCCGCAGCGCGGCTTCGCTCCAGGCGAATCGTCATCTCAGAATGCGGCCATGGCTATCGTTCGACACGCTGGGAAGGCTATAATTGGGCCGGACGCGACCAGACAGTTCCGACTGAATCTGTGGTCATTACCCTGATCCGCTATCTCCGGCAGGGACGAATTAAGGTCGATCCCGTAAAGAACCCCGACCCTGTTACCTTCCACGACTCCTGCAATATCACCCGCTCGGGCGACCTTGTAGAGGAGCCGCGCTGGGTCCTGCGACGGGTCTGCGCCGATTTTCGGGAGATGGAGCCGCACGGCCGGGAGAACTTCTGCTGCACCGGAGGAGGCGGTCTGCTTTCCACACCGGAATACCGGCCCCTCCGCCTCGAGGCGGCCAAGATCAAGGCCAAACAACTCCAGGCAACCGGAGCCAAGCTTGTCTGCACGATGTGCCATAACTGCGTCGACGGGTTGGCCGATGTGATCAAACACTACAAGCTGAACTTGAAAGTCGTTCAGATCCTGGAGCTCGTCTCCAGGGCGTTGGCCAACGGGAATGTCCAAAGTTGAACCGTGGCGCCTGAAGGAGCTGACCATGTTCCTGGACGAGCTCGTTCTCATCCTAAATTCGGGAAAGAATCCGGACTCAGGGGAAGGTGCGGCGCTCAACCTGAGGTTCAGCCAGCTCAGAGCCGGCCTGGCCAAGGCGGTGGAGGAAATCAGAGAGAGGCTGGTCGAATTTGTGAACTAGTTTTCAGGTGCGGAGCAGCTCGAACCGCTTGAGAGCCCGCAGCGCGGCCAGCGTCACCCAAAGATGGTCCTCCAGGGTAGCCTTCTTGGTGCCGCATTCCCAAAAGCCCTGGCTGTTCTGCCTTTTCATCAGCCAGATGAGCCCCTTCTGGATCGTTTCATTTTCGGCGCTGAAACCGACTTTAGACAGGGAGTCGAGACTGGCCAGCACATCGGTGTTCCAGAAGGGATAGCAGATCATCTCCCAATCGGAGGGGAATGTCCTGTCTTCATAGACTTCGTCGCAGAAAAAGCAACTCAGCAGCTTCTCCCCGGCCTGCCAGGCCTCCTTGCTGCTCTTCCAGGTCGGAGATTCGGCAAAGGCTCTCAAGACCATGCCCGTGACATGATGGGAAAAGGGCTGCGACTTACGCGGTTTGAAGGGCTGGCCCCTGGGGTTAGAAGAGCCCGGGACGGCGGACTTGCCGGCGCTTTGGGACGGCCGCGGATGATAAAGCGCCCAGCCTCCATCGTTTTGTCGATTGGCCAGGATCCAGCGAAATCCCTTCTGCACTCGACGGTCCCTATCTAACCCGTACAGACAGAGCATCTCCAGGGTGAGGGCATGGAAGGTCGGGGTATAGACGTTGAGCACCGTCCCACGGAAGTCCCCCTCCTTAGTCTGGAGGGAAAACAGGAAATCGAGGGCTCGCTGGATGCCTTCCTCATTGGTCGTGCACCCGTAATCATAAAGGCGGTACAAATTTCTCAGAGTATCGACGCGGTAGAGAGTTCGCTCCCAATAGATCGGGGTGTCCGAGCGCTTTTCCCACCAGCTGCCGTCCGGCTTCTGGGTTTCCAGGATGCGAACGCGGGCCGCGAACTTGCGCATGTTCTTGCTCTCGCGGTCGATGGGGACGTTCAGGATATCCCTCTTCAACCAAAAAAGGATGGGGAGGTTGCCCCTGGCCAGCAGAAACTCGATAGCCTTGGCGGTGTTAAATCTCATCTTCGTCGAAGTCAGGCGGCCTGCCGCCAAAAAACTCGGGCCCAAAAAATGGCTAGTCGGGAGCCAGAGGGAAAGAAAATAATGCCCGACCGGGCTTTGGGTGCAAACATATCCACGGGCGCAGGTTTTCATTTTAGTCTAAAATGGCCCCTTCTGTCAATTTCTTTGGCTTTTCAAATCCGGGGTGTGGCTGGAAGATGGCGGAGACCTGTTTGCTTTTGGGAAATCCTTTATTTAGTATAGGGCTTCCTTTAAATAGTGGACGCCGCGCCGACAGGCGAAGGAGCTCGACCATGGACAAGCTGATCTACTTGGACAACGGTGCGACTTCCTTCCCCAAGCCTCAGGAAGTCTACGAGTTCATGGACCGATTCTACCGCAACTTCGGCGTCAACCCCGGCCGCTCCGGTTACGATCTCTGTCTGGAGGCGGGCGCCGTCGTTGAAGAAACCCGCAAGATGCTGACGCGTTTTTTTAACGGCACAGACCCTAACCGCCTATGCTTCGCCTATAATTCCACCGATGCGCTCAACCTGATCATCTTCGGCCTGCTCCAGAAGGGCGATCACGCCGTTACCACGACACTCGAGCATAACTCGGTCCTGCGGCCGCTCTATCACCTCTGGAAATACCAGGGTGTGGAAGTCGATCATGTCCCCTTCGACAGACGCGGCTTCGTCGACCCCGACGATTTCCCCAAAAGGTTCAAGCCGAACACACGGCTGGTCGTCGTTAACCATGCTTCGAACGTCATCGGAACCGTCCAACCCATCAAAGAGATCGGCCGCTACTGCCGGGAGAGAGGTATCCCTCTGGCCATCGATGCTTCGCAATCGGCCGGAAAGATCCCGATCGACATTGAAAAGATGGCCGTCGATCTCGTGGCCTTCACGGGACATAAGTCTCTGCTCGGCCCGACCGGCATCGGCGGGCTATACGTCAGGGAGGGCATCGAGATCCGGCATACCCGCGCCGGCGGGACAGGCGTTCGCTCGGCCCAGCGCATGCACCTCGATGAATACCCTTACCGCCTCGAGTACGGTACGCCCAACACGATCGGCATCGCCGGTCTCCAAGCGGGCTTTAAATGGATTGAAAAACAGGGGCTTGAATCCATCCAGGAGCACGAAATGAGGCTGACGGCCAAGCTCCGAGATGGACTCAAGGATCTGGATGGAGTGGTCCTCTATGTCCAGGAAGACCTCACCGACCACATCTCCATCCTCCTCTTCAACGTGGACGGGCTTGAAGCGTCCGACACCGCGACCATGCTGGACGTGGACCATAGCATAGCCTGCCGTTCGGGACTGCACTGCGCTCCCCTCGTCCATGAACAGCTGGGGACGGATAAAATTCATGGGGCGGTCCGGTTTGGCATCGGACCTTTCAACACTGAGGACCAAATAGAGACGGCCATCCACGCCGTCAGGGAAATCGCTGAATTCCAGAAAAGAAAGAAGGACCGGACAAGATAGGACTTCAGACGCAGCCGTCGGGCTTGGGCAGCCCGGCGACCTTACAAGCGCCCTTGGCGGGGCCCGAGGGGAACAACTCGTAGATACGCTTCAGGGAAAAACCCGTGCTTTGGCAAACCCTTCGAACCATGGGGGCAAGTTTATTCTCGAGAAAGTACTGACGGATGTAGGTGATCACAGCCCAGTGCTCTCCGGTCAGCTGCTCGATCCCCTCCTCGGCACGGGCCAGAACAACGGCGACCTCATCGCTCCAATCTTCCGGATGGGCCAGGAATCCCTCCTCGTTGAGCTCATAGGCCTTGCCCTTGACTTCTATCTGGGACATGGTTGTCTCCTTTTTTAGCGGGTTCAGCATTCAGGGGCGAATCGTCACCGGAGTTAAGGGAAGCCGCCATTATAGCATAAGCAGGCGGAGACGGGGGCGGTCTGGCGGCGATTCGCATTTTCCTGTATGATAAAACATTCCTTTAGCCTGCCTGAATTCGGAGTCCGAAAATGAAAAGATCTTCCTCCTGGATGACTTGGATGAGCCTGGCCTTGATCGCCGCCTCGGTGGTGACCTATTTCATCCACTTCTTAATCTTCAGAGATGCCCATCATATCTTCGTCTATTTGATCGGCGATATCGCCTTTCTTTTCATCAACGTCCTGATGGTGACGCTCGTCATCGAGCGGCTGCTCAACCGGAGAGAAAAGAACGTCCTGATGAAAAAGCTCAACATGGTGATCGGGACCTTCTACAGCGAAGTGGGCCTCGAGCTGATGAACAGGTTTCGCGTCTTCGTTTCCAACGCCCCCGATCTCTGCGGACACCTGGAGATCAGGCCGGCCTGGACCAAGAAGGATTTTCAGAGGGCGGCCGAGGCCGCCCATGGCTTCCCTTATAAGATTCAGATCGATAAGGCCGCTTTGATCGATCTGCAGGCCTTTCTAGGGCAGAAGCGTTCGTTCCTGCTGCAGCTCCTGGAAAACCCGAACTTGCTCGAGCACGAACGATTCACCGACCTGCTCTGGGCGGTCTTCCATCTCGCCGAGGAACTGGCCTTCCGGGGCGACTGGATCAACCGACTTCCCGCGGCCGATTATGAGCACCTCGGCCAGGACCTGAAAAGGGCCTATTCCCAGATCTCCAGTGAATGGGTGGCCTATGCCCAGCATCTCAAGGAGACGTATCCGTTCCTGTTCTCCCTGGCGGCCCGCATCAATCCCTTCAGCCCGAACCCGACAGCCATCATCAGCTGAAGGGATCGGAAGGGCGAGCGGTCTCCGGCGAAGCTTTCTANNGACGATGTGCTTGACGATGGAGAGCCCGAGGCCGGTGCCCCCGGCCTTCCTGGAGCGTGACTTGTCCACGACATAAAATCTCTCGAAAACGCGGCCCTGCTCTTCCTCTGGAATCCCGATGCCCGAATCGACGACCTCGATCGCCACTCCCCCCGGCTCTTGCTTCAGTCCGATCCGAACCCCGCCCTTTTCGGTATACTTAACCGCGTTGTCGACCAGGTTCACGAGCATCTGCTCCAAGCGGAAGGGATCGCCATCGACAGAAGGAAGACCGGCGGCCGCTTCCAGGCAAAGGTCGAGGTTTTTCTCCTTGGCTCTCGGCTCAAAGATCTTGACAACGTTTTCGGCGATCTCTTTCAAGCTGACCTTCTCGACATCAGGAGCAACGCCCTTCTCCTCCAGTGTGGCCAGGGAGATGAGGTCCTCCACGACCCTGATCAGGCGGTCGGTATGGCGGATGATGGTCTGCACATAGTGGGGGCCCCTCTCACCGGCTTCCTCCTCCAGGGTCTCGGCATACCCTTTAATGGCGGTGAGAGGAGTGCGGAGCTCATGGGCGACATTGAGTATGAAATCCTTTTTGATACGGGCCAGGTTCTGCATCTCGGTGATGTCGTCGAGGGTGACGACCACACCATCTTGGGCAGGAAGGTACGCCGCCCGGCAGAGAATACTCTTCTCGCCAAAGAGGACCTCCTCTGTCCGGCTCTCTTTCTCTTCCTTGACCCGGCCCATAAGGTCCACGAACGGAGTCATCCTCACGACTTCCCAAAAGTATTTTCCTTCCAAGGTCTCCTGGCCGATGAGGTCCTTCGCGCTCCGGTTGGCGAGCCTGATTTTTCCAGTCCTATCCAGGACGAGCAACCCCTCCTGCATGGAAGCCATGATGTTGTCCAGCTCTTCTTTGCGTTTCCTGAGGTCGTCGAACAGGGCTTTTACTTCGGCGGTCATGGCGTTGAAACTCGTCGCCAGGTCCTTCCATTCATCGGAGCTCCGGACCCTGACCCTGGCCGTAAAATCCCCGGCTGCGACCTGCCGCGAGGCCCGAATCAGCTGCCGCATCGGATGGGTCAGGCTCCGGGAAAACAGGAAGGCACCGACGATGGATAGGACGATGATGATCCCCACAGCCTGGCCTATGTCTCTCCTTATGGCTTTGAGCAAGATGTCGATATCACGAACGAACAGGCTCAGGCGGAGGACGCTCTCGACCCGGCCGCCTCGGTCGAGGGGCAGAGCGACATAGAGCATCTGGGCCTTGAGCGTACTGCTGTAGCGGAGAGAACGCCCGACCCGACCAGCGAGGGCTTCCAAGATTTCCGGCCGGAAGCGATGGCTTTCCATGGCGGCCGGGTCCTGCTCCGAGTCAGCCTTGACGTTCCCCTCGGGATCGATGACCGTGAGCCGGGCGCCGATTTTCTTCCCGTGCTCCTGGAGGAATGCCTCCAGGTCCGGGAGACGATCCCGATCGAGATAGTCGAAGATACGGAAGTCAAGAGTGCGGCCGACGTTTTCCAGATCGTGAGCCAATGTGTCCATGTAATGTCGCTTGATTGTGCTGAAGGAAAACAGGAGGAACACTACGGCCAGCAGAACAAGGAGGATGACATAGCCTCCAAAGACCTTGAAAAATATGGACTTTTTCATGCTTCCAGCTTGTATCCGACTCCTCGGATGTTCTTGATCAGATCCGCGGCTTCCGGGCCAAGCTTCTCTCTGAGGTTTCGGATGTGGACGTCAACCGTCCGGTCCAGGACGATCTTTTCGTGCCCCCAGAGATAGTCAAGGATCTGGTCCCGCGTGAACACCCATCCTTTTTTCGAGGCCAGTAGGCGCACGATCTTGAACTCCGTCGAAGTGAGGTCGACTCTACGCCCTTTAACTGAGACTTCATATTTTTCCAGGTCGATGGCCAACCGGCCGTCGATTTCGAGCCTTTTAGCCTCGGCCGGGCTGTTCTGTCTTCGGAGGACAGATTTCACCCTGGCGACGAGCTCTTTGGCCGAGAACGGCTTGGTGACGTAATCATCGGCGCCCAGCTCCAGGCCCAG
>DQHV01000096.1 GCA_003524335.1 Candidatus Aminicenantota bacterium
TCTACCTCCCAGGCCTTCTCGACCGGCGAGGTGAAGCCGTAACGCTCGGGATCCTTGGCGATGATCGTCATCGCCATGAAGGCGGGAACAAAGAGCTGGGTTTCCCTCGGAAGCTTTAGCGACCAGAAATCGTCGGTTCCCTGCCGGACCCTGGCCCGCTGCACCCGATGCTCTCCCGCGTTGTACGAGGCCAGCGCGAGCGGCCAGGAATCGAACATCCCGAACAGCTCCTTGAGGTAGGCGGCGGCGGCACGAGTCGCCTTCTCCGGGTCCCTCCGCTCATCCAGCCAGTGGCTGACCGCCAGTCCATACCGCTTCCCGGTCTCTCTAATAAACTGCCAGATTCCGGCGGCCTTGGCCCTGGAGAAGGCCCGATACTTGAAGCCGCTCTCAATGTATGCCAGATTCACGAGATCCAGCGGGAGTCCCTGCTCCTGGAAGATCTCCCGCATCATCGGAAGGTAGCGGCCCGACCGATCCAGCGCCTCGCTGATCAGCTTCTTCTTCGTAGTCTGGAAGAACACAATGTAGGCCTTGACCTTCTCATTGAGCACTATCGGCACATCAAATTTGCTGAGGTCGGGCTCCGAGAGTAAACCGGGTTTGATTTCAGGGGACTCCAAGCCGGGCTCTTCTGCGGGATTCACCAGATCAGGGCTCTCTTCTGTATCGGCCCCCTCTTCCGACTCGCTTACCTGATTGTCGTCATCTGGAGAGGCGGCAGAGAGCGCCGCTTTGAGGGCTGCCGTCTCCTCGATCAGTTTGAGGCGACGGCCATCGGTGTTGGCGGTGCCTGGCATCTTCGAGAGGAGATTGATGGAGGCGTCCAGCTCCCGCTGGGCCTGGGCTCGGTCTCCAGATCCGAGCGCCCGGAGGCCGGCAGAGGAGTGAATCAGCGCCTTTTTGATGGACTGTTCCTCATCGCCTTGCCTGGGCGATATGCCCTGCCGATCAGCAGTTGGAGGCTGGNNCTGGCTCCTTTGGAGGGATGGCAGGGGTGGCAGCGGCCAGGAGAGGGAGGCTGAACGTGACGGCGGCCGAAAGTGCCAGGGGTCTTCGGAAGAACCAAGGACTCATCTTGACCTCCTGTCAGGATGCCAACCGCTGAGCTGGCAAGAATCAAGAATGGGTAACGATTCGTTCTTTCTGAAGAGCCCCTTTAATAGCGAGCAGATACGGTTGTGTAGCCTTATACCCTTCTTCGATTAATTTGTCAAGCTTTTCGAAACCGAGGATGCTCTCCGCCTCGATCCTTTCAGAGGAGATCTCGAAAACAACCGCCCCTCTCCGGCGGCACTCCCCGGCCTCCCGACGCATCTGGGCCTTTCCAGCCCAATCGATCACCCGCCAGGGCAGCAGCCGCCTCAGACCCATTCTCCGCTTGAAAAGGAATCCGAGGTTTACCGCCACGATCACCCGGGCTCCCTGCTCCAGGGCGGTGAGGGTCGGTAGGTTCCCCGAAAGGGCCCCGTCGAACAGGAACTCTCCACGGTACTTGACCGGGAAGCGTGAGGGGAGGGCCGAGCTTGCCATCAACGCCTCGACGACCGGCTCGGCTGGGCCGGCGCCAAGGATGGCTCGGCCCGGCGGGAACAGCCGGGTCGCGGTGACCCGGAGCGGCGGGCGCAACGATCCGAAACCGGCCCCTTTGAGCCCAAGTTCCTGTTCCAACCATCGGCGCCGCTGACGCCGACCAAAAAGACGAAGAACCCTGGCAAGCTTGATAGGCGCAGGGAGATCGACGAATCGCCCCTGCAACAAGGTCGCGACGTGGCGCAACCTCTCGATCGCCCGCCTGTGGTCAGCCTCCATCGCGAAGGCGGCGCCGACGATCGACCCGATGCTCACCCCCACCACGAGGTCTGGAAGCAGTCCCTCCTCGCTCAGGGCGCGAAGGACCCCGATGTGGGCGGCGCCTCGCGCCGCCCCTCCTCCCAGGACCAGCGCGAAGAGCGGGGGCCGAGCGGGGAGCCGTCCAATCATCCGACCGACTCGTTGATCCACGCCAGGTAATCTGAGGAACCGGCAAGGATCGGCAGAGCGATTACCTCCGGCACGGTATAGGAGTGCAATCGTTTGACGGTTTCGAGGATCGACGGCAGGTACTCACGCCGGCTCTTTACCAGCATGAGCGTCTCTTCCTGCTCCTCGATTACTCCCTGCCATCGGAAGAGAGAACGCAGCCCTGGAACAATGTTCACGCAGGCCGCAACCCGCCCCTCAACCAGCGCCCTTCCGATCACCTGAGCCTCGGCCATGGAGCTTGTCGTGATGAGCACAACGATGTGACCGGTCTTCTCATCCATCCTGCTCGCCCCCATAGTCACATGAACTTACGACTGGTCTTCAGCCGCTCCTAGCGCGATCTCCCCCTGCCTGCAGCCTCGATCATCATGGAGTGAGACGCTCCTGCGAAACCTCCTCCCCACCACTTACCGCTAGAGTGCTGGGGGGCTCTTGTCCCGTCTCCCGTCCATCGAGAGCGCGTGATCACACCTCCCCTCAGTCCTTCCTCTTCTGACGAGTTACCTGCCATAAGGGGTTGACAATGCCCACCTGCCCGAAAATGGAGCGATAGACATTATGCCGGTTCAATCTGCGATTTAACCTTAAGATTTAATGCCTTATATGGAAACTAGCCCAATGCAACTGAGAAGTCAAGCCATTTGTTAAAAAGTAGTCTATCGGAAGAATGAAAAATCTAAAGAAATTCTTACAACTAATCTTGACAAGAGGCCACTCAACTATTATACTCCTTGTTAGAGTCGAAGTCTGGCTAGGAGCGACAAGCCAACTGCTAATCAGGTTAGGAGGATAGGACGTGCCCAAAGTTATCGGTATTGACCTTGGAACCACCAACTCTGTGGTGGCGATCATGGAGGCAGGAGATCCAGTTGTTATCCCGAAC
>DQHV01000097.1 GCA_003524335.1 Candidatus Aminicenantota bacterium
GAAGGCCCCTCCGCAGATGAAGAGGACATCGGTCGTGTCAACGGGGATAAATTCCTGGTAAGGGTGTTTGCGGCCACCCTGTGGGGGGATGCTGGCCACTGTCCCCTCGATGATCTTGAGCAGGGCCTGCTGAACCCCTTCTCCCGATACGTCCCTTGTGATCGAAGGGCTGTCGCTCTTGCGGCTGATCTTGTCGATCTCGTCGATATAAACGATCCCCCGCTGGGCCTTCTCGATGTTCCCGCCGGCTGCCTGGAAGATCTTGAGGACGACGTTCTCGACGTCCTCCCCCACATATCCGGCCTCGGTCAGGGTTGTGGCATCGGAAATGGCGAAGGGAACACTCAGGATCTTGGCCAGGGTCTGGGCCATCAGCGTTTTCCCGGTCCCGGTCGGCCCGATGAGGAGGATGTTGCTCTTTCCCACCTCGACATCGGAAAGGCCCTTCTTGAGCTTGATCCTCTTGTAGTGGTTGTAGACCGCCACCGAGATTTTCTTCTTGGCCTTTTCCTGGCCGATGATGTACTGGTCAAGGGCGCCCTTGATCTGCTGCGGGGTGAGGGACTCGGACTTCTGCCGCCGCGTTTCCTCTTCCCGGAGTTTGTCTGTATTTATAATAGAATGTGCAATTTCCACACAATTGTCGCAGATATAGACGCCTTTGGGGCCGGCGATGAGCTTCTTCACCTGGGCCTGGGTCCGGCTGCAGAAATTGCATCTGATCACTGGGCCCGAGTTCGATTTAGCGTTATTCTCTTCCATTATCGTCCGCCGAAATTCCTGATCGAGAGCGCCGGCGAAAACCGGTCACTTTCTGGTCTGGTGCCGGGAGGCGATGATCTGGTCGATCAGGCCATATTCCTTCGCCTCGGCCGCGGTCATGATGAAGTCCCGCTCGATGTCCGCCTGGATCTTCTCCTTCGCCTGGTGGCAGTGCCGGGCCAGGATCTCGTTCAGGCTCTCCCGGACCCGCAGCACCTCCTTGGCCTGGATGGCGATGTCCGAAGCCTGGCCCTGGTATCCACCGTAGGGCTGGTGGAGGATGATCCGGGAGTTAGGCAGGGAGTAGCGTTTTCCCGGCCTCCCCGCAGCCAGCAGAACCGCCGCCATACTGGCCGCCTGGCCGACGGCGATGGTGGCCACCTCAGCCCGGACAAACTGCATGGTGTCGTAAATGGCGATCCCGGCCGAGATGCTTCCTCCGGGGGAGTTGATGTACAGGGAAATCTCCTTGTCCGGGTTCTCCGCCTCCAGGTAGAGGAGCTGGGCGATCACAGAGTTGGCCACCTCATCGTTGATCTCCGACCCGATGAAAATGATATTGTCCTTGAGCAGACGGGAGTAGATGTCGTAGGCCCGCTCACTGCGCCCGTCCTGCTCGACGACAAAGGGGATTAATGCCATGGGGAGTACTAATATAATACCGCGTTATCCAATAAAAAGTCAATGGCCTTGCGGAGAAGGAGACTGTTGCGGATCTCCTCTCTCTTCCCCTCCTGATTGACCCTCTCGATGAGCTGCGCCAGGGGGATGTTGTTTCTCCTGGCCATCGCCTTGATCTCTTCCTCGATCTCCTCATCGCTTGCGGACAGCTTTTCCTGGCCCGCGATCCTCTGGAGCAGGAGGCTGGTCTTGAGGCTCCGCTGCGCCTGGGCCTTGGCCTTCTCCCGCAGCTCCTCGACCTGAGTGGAGGGGATGTCGGTGGGGAGGTGAGTCGACCAGCCCCTCAATATGGAGACGGCCTCTTCCTCAACCAGGCCTTCGGGGAGGTCCATCTGGAGCTTGTCGACCAGCCCCTTGACCGCCTCATCGCCCATCTCCCGCCGGGCTTCCTCCTGCCTGGCCTTCTCGAGCTCCTGCCGCACCCGCCGCTTCAGGGCCTCCAGGTTCTCGTATTCCCCCAGGTCCTTGGCCCATTCGTCACTCATTTCCGGGACTTTTTTTTCTTTGACCGAGATCACCCTGATCTCGTACTCGACCGTCCTTCCCGCCATTTTCTTCTTGGCATGGTCCTGAGGATAGGAGATGACGAACTTCCGGGTTTCTCCGGGCACGATCCCCTTCAAGCTATCGTTCAGAGTCTTCTCGTTGTCCGGATGGCCGGCTAGGACGAGGACCTTCTCCGTGGGCAACAGTTTCTTGGTTTGGAGGTCCTTGCCTTTCCATTCGGCGACCACATAATCCCCCTCGACCACTCCCCTCCCCTCGACCGGAATATACTCCGCCGATTTCTGGCGGAGTTCCTCCAGGTAGCGGCCCACGGCCTCCTCCTCGACCATGACCTCCCTCTTCTGCACCTGGATTTTCTCATAAGAAGGAAGCTCAAAACCGGGCAGGACCTCGACAACCGCCTTGAAATGGAAAGGCTGGCCCTCCCGGAAGAGCGCCTCGCTGATCACCGGTGTCCCGACAGGACTGATGTTTTCCGCCCTGAGGCTCTCCCTCAAGGCACGCGGTGCAAGGTTCTCGATAACCGTGTCCTTTATATCAGAGTAGAAAAGGCGCTTGACCATCTCTTTGGGTGCTCTCCCGCGCCGGAAGCCGTCCAGTCTTGCCCGCGACGCATATTCCAGCAGGGCTTTTTCCCATTCCTTGGCGACCTCATCGGCTGCGACTTCGATCTCCAGCTCACGCTTGCTCGGGCTGGGAGAGGTGACCTTGGATTTGATGGTCTCCATTCTATCATTCATCGCCTTCAACCTCGATCTATGGGATATCTTTCCCGGCTTTTCCCAGGCGCAAGAACAGCCCAGAGGAAAAACCGGCCGACGTATCCAAATGGGCAGAGCGGGAGTCGAACCCGCACTCCTTCATCAGGAACTAGGTCCTAAGCCTAGCGCGTCTGCCTATTCCGCCACCTGCCCTCGGGTCCAGCCGCTCCAAGGCTCGGCATTCCCTTCCGGGGAGCCTGACTCCTGCCCGGGAATTCGACCGGAAAACCCATCCAAATGGAGAAGGGAATGTGAGCTTCAGGTGCTGAAATAGACCTCATTTGTATCACATTCCGGAGCTATAGTCAAATTCAGCCGAGCCGTTCAGCGGAGGTATTTCTTGAGTTTTTCGGCCAGGTCGGGGTCGACGTTGACCAGGGTTCTGTAGACATCCCGGGCGCTGTAATTGTCCTTCAGGTTCAGGTAGACGACGGCCAGGTTGAAGAGGGCAACCCCGTAATCCGGGCGCAATTCGACGCATTTCTTCAAGGGCTCGAGGGCCGACTCGAAGTCCTTGAGCTGCATATAGCAGACCCCGATCTGCAGCCAGGCGTCCGCGTTGTCGGGGACGAGGGCGACGTAGTTCCTGAACGCCTCGACGGATTCCTTGAACATCTTGAGGTTCAGGTAGCACGACCCGATATTGTAGTAAGCCACATCATAATCGGGCTTGATACTCAGGGCCTGTCGGAACGTCGCGATCGCCTCCTCATACCTCTTCAGCTTCTGGAACATGATGGCCAGGTTATAGACGGCCATCTCGCTCTTCGGGTTGAGCTCGATGACCTTCCTGGCCGCTTCGATGGCGTTTTCGTTCCGGCCGGCCTCATCGTACATCTTAATGATGTCGCTATAGTAAGTGCTGGCATCGGGAGGATTCAGCTCGGCCAAGCTCTTGAGGGCGGCTTCGGCCTGGTCATACTGCCCCGCCCTTCTGTGGGCCATGGCCAGGCTGTAGTTGACCTTGATGTCTCGCGGCTGGGCTTTTTGGGCTTCTTGGAGAGCCGCCACGGCCTGATCGAACTGCTGAAGTTCCATCCGGCAGGAACCCAATCGGAGATATCCCGTCCAGGCATTCTCCGGGTTGAGCTTCAGAAAGCGTTCGTAGGCTTCGGCCGCCTTGGCAAAATCCCTCAGCTCTTCAAGGGCGTTGCCGATCTGGAAGAGCGCCTGCTTGCTGCCGCTGTCGAGGGCCACGCCCTTCTCGAGCGCTCCGACCGCGTCGTTCCAGCGCTGCATCCGGAAATAGATATCCCCCAGCCCCAGGTAGGCCGAGGCTCTATTCGGGTCGAGTTCGACGACCTTCTGGTAGGCGGTGACGGCCGCCGAAAAGTTCCTCTGCTTGGCGTAGACGGTAGCGAGGAGAGCCTGCGCCTCGGTCGTTTCCGGCTTGGCTTTAACGACCTTTTCCAGATACTTCTGGGCGTTCAGAGTCTCATCCATCAGGGCGGATATCCGGCCGGCCAGGTAGGCGCCCTCAAAACCGGCAAAATAATCCTCCTTGGCCAATTCTTTGAAAGCTGTAACCTTCCCCAGCCTGGGGAGGCTTTTCCAAGCGTTTACCGGAATGCCCACCCGGCTCTTCTCCATGACGATGATAAGGCCGACGGCCTTTCCTCCGACGTCGAGCAGAGGGCCGCCGTTGTACCCCTCGGAAATCGAGATCGAGGACTCGATGACCGACTGACTGTCGGCTAGCTTGTGGACGTTCCGGACCGTCCCCTCGGCGATGGTTATTTCCCCAGATTCATTGGCGCCGAGGCCGAACAGTCTGGACCCCGGTAGCAGCTCGTCCGAGTTGCCGAGGGCGAGGACGCCAACCTTGCCCTTGAGCTTGAGCAGGGCGATGTCGAGGTTTCGGTCAACGGTGATGAGGCCCTCGAGCTTCATCTTCTTTCCCTTGACGTTGACGCCTTCCACTTCTTCAGCCTGGCTGATGAGGTGGTAGCTCGTAACGACGACGTCCTCGGCCAGCCCGAACCCGACGCCTTTGGCGATGAGTTCTTTATTTCCTCCATAGACGAACAGGGAAAGTACGCCGTCCTTGTTCTTCTCGAAAAGCTGGGCGGATTCTTGAGTCTGAGAAAAAAGGAAAACGCCTACGGCAAGAGATATGGCCAGGATACCCAAGGTACGCGCCTTGATAATCATCCTCTTTCCTCCTTTTCAGGTATACTGAGACAAATTTACACAGACTGCTCTGTCCTGTCAATCAATAAATAAGGCTCCCCGCGCTATGGAGGACACGAGGTTGACAAATAAAAAGTGGTCAGATAGCTTGATGGCGGAATGGCCGTAAAGAGGTCCGCCGCAGTTATCGTCCTGGTCGCGATCATCCTCTTGAGCCTCGTTTTTCTTCTCCGGGTGAAAGACGAGATGGCCGATTTCGAGGTCAACTACAAAGCCGGGCAGAGGATCAGGGACGGCGAGACGCTCTACCGGACGGCCGACGGGCACTGGCAGTTCAAGTACCTCCCCTTCTCCGCCTTTCTCTACCTGCCGCTGACCCTCCTTCCTCTCCCCTGGGCTAAGGCCGTCTGGTTTGGAGTCATCGTCCTGGCTACAGTCATGATCTTCTTCATTTCTTCTAAACTTATTGATTTTAAAGACGATGCATTCTTCTCGCCGGCTTTTTTTGCGGGCCTTATCCTGGCCCGCTACTATCTCAGGGAACTCCAGCTCGGTCAGATCAACGCCCTGATGACCTTTCTGCTCGTAACCATGATCTGGCTTCTCGCCCGCTCTGCGAAGCCGTCAGCCGAGTCCGCCGGCGGCGCCTTGGCCGGCCTGTCCACGGCGCTCAAGCCATACGCCATCGTCTTTTTCCCTTATTTGGCCCTCCGGAAAAAATGGCCGGCTCTAGCCGCCGGATTGACCGTCTTGGGCCTGGCCCTCTTCGCTCCCGCCCTGTTCTACGGCTGGAAGGGGAATCTTACCGTCCTTGGAGAGTGGAGGTCCTCTCTGGCGGCGTCGACTCCGTCTCTTCTCTCCTCGCAGGACAATGTCTCCCTGGCCGGTTTTCTCATGAAAAGAACCCAGGACCAAACCCTGTCGCTGACCATCTACGGGATCATCCTGGCCGCTCTCGGCGGCCTCGTGCTTTTTCTCCTGCTCAAGGGAAGCCGGATCTCCCGGTCCTCCGTCCTCGACGGTTTTCTCCTTCTCATCCTCATCCCTCTGGTCTCACCTCTTGGCTGGGATTACACCTTCCTGTCCGCGGCTCCAGCCGTGATGCTCATTTGCAGGCACTACGACAAGTACCGCCCCTTTTGGAGAGGCTTCCTTATTTTGAACTTCCTGGTCATCTCCCTTTCTCTATATGACCTCATGGGACGCGGGTTCTATGCGGCCTTCATGTCTTCATCCGTCATCACCCTCGATTTCCTGGTCCTCTTGGGCTACCTGGCCTATCTCCGGATCAAGGGCCATGCCTGAGAAAGCCTCCTTGACAGAATTGGAGAAAGCCCTCGAACACAAGAAAACAATTCTGCTGGCCTTTTTGGTCACCACGATGGCCCATTTGCTATGGCTGGGAGGCATCCTGCTTGCGCCCTACCTCAGGAGTCGGTCTTCACCCTGGTCAGGGCTTGCCTATGCCGTCTACAGTCCGGTCTGCCACCAAGTCGCTGGTCGTTCCCTGCGCTGCTTCGGCGAGCCGCTGGCAGTCTGCNNTTGCACCCGCTGCACCGGAATATACCTGGGGTTCCTTCTTGGACTGGGCCTCTACCCTTTCCTTCGGGGATGGCGGCGCCTGTCTCTGCCCGCCGCCCGGGTCTTTTTCTTTGTTTCCGGGCCGATTGTTTTGGATACGGCCGCCAATTTCCTCAGACTCTGGCAGACTTCCAGCGCCGTCCGCCTGGCCACCGGGGTCCTCTGGGGGGCCATCCTCCCCTTCTACTTCATCACCGGGCTGACCGACCTCATCATCTCCCGGAAAAAAACCGCTTGAAATCGGCGCCAGGTTCCCCCTAGAATAGGAAACCGAAGACGCAGGAGGAAGCATGATCCAACAGCGCCCGGGGATGCTCAGGCCGGCCCTGGCCGGCGGTATTGCGGCCGGCGTGCTGACCGCCGTACCGTTTGTGAACTGCTTCTGCTGCCTCTGGATCATCGGCGGCGCCATGCTGGCCGCCTACTTGTTCGCCAAGGGCTCGCCCGCGCCCCTAACCCCTGGCGACGGCGCGATCCTCGGGATCCTAACCGGGATCGTCGCGGCGGTGGCGGACTCGATCCTCAGCCTGCCTTTTGAGGCCATGAACCGGGAGTTCGTCCAGAGGTTCATGGACCAATTTTCCAAGTTCGTCGAGGAGATGCCTTCGGGATGGGAGAGATGGCTGGACCAGCGGGCCGGAGGCGTGTCGCCCGCCTGGTTTCTTCTCGGCCTCCTCGCCTCGGCCGTAATTTATGCGGCCTTCGGCGCCCTGGGCGGGTTGATCGGCGCCTCGATTTTCGGCCGGAAAAAAGTCCCGCCCTCCCGGGGAGCGCCTGATGAGACGCATCAGGACGCCAGTCATCGTCAACCCTGAGTCCAACCAGGGCGCGACACGCCGCCGCTGGAAAGAAATCCAGGAAGCCATCCACCTCATCAAGGGTACGTCTGAGACGGCAGAAGATCTCGCCCGTCCTATTTAGTTTCTTGGGGGGAAAGAGGCGCTAGTCGCGGTTCTTCCGGCCGTTGAGATGGTAGTACGGGTCGTTGGTGAAAACGTGCTGGCCCGAGGCGTCGACGAATTTCCGGATGGGAACCCCGCCGGTGATGAACGGCTTGGGATAGGAAGCCATAACCCGGCGGATGTATTCTCTCGTCTCTGCATAGGGGGGGATGCCGTGGAATTTCTTGAGGGCTTCCTGGCCGGCATTGTAGGCCGCCAGGACCTTGGCCGTGTTGCCGTTGAACAACTTGATGAGGTCCTTGAGGTACTTTACTCCCCCTTTTATGTTCTCGGCGGGGTCGAAACTGTCGGCTACAC
>DQHV01000237.1:0-14044 GCA_003524335.1 Candidatus Aminicenantota bacterium
TGGCCTTTTCGACCTTCCGGCTTCCGTCCTTGTTCGAAAAAGCAACGTCGGACCCGTAGCGGGCCAGAGAGGCAGCCCCGTCCGCTCCAGGCACCTGTCCGAAGACCTCATCGAAGGTGCGGTTTTCCTTGACTACAAAAACGATATGTTGGAGAGGCGATTTTCTTTCTCCCTGATAGAGTGGTATGGGGATGCCCTGTCGCCGGCCAATTTCGTCCGCGCTCGGCTTCTCAAACCGGAAGTTGTTGCTTATGACCTGGGCTGTCTCCTTGGCGAGGTCGCCGTCTCNNGACAAGGAGAGACCGGCCGTCTCGGCCGACCGCCACCTTTGAAGGAAACCAGCCGGCGGGAATGTGGCCCAGAACGCGTCCGTCTCGCGTGTCGAGGGCAGCGACGGCGTTGATCCCAGCCTCGGCGACAAAGAGCATTTTTTGATCCGGCGAAAGCGCCAAGCCGAAAGGGATGATCCCGCGCAGGTTCTTGAGTCTTTTGTCGAGAGTCAGCCGGATCGTCTGGATAACAGCATCCTTCTCTGTGTCGATGACCGAGATCGTATCGTTATTCCCGTTACTGACAAAAATCCGGTTGTCCGCGGCGGCCACCGAGTTCGGGCTGGCCCCGCCGACGGCCGGGATGCCTTCGACCATTTCCCCGACCAGCACACCAGTTTTAATCTTAGCCGTCACGCGGGGGTTGGCCGGGTCAGCAACGTCCACTTCCCAGACCGAGAAGGACTCCGGAACATTCGGGTCGCCCAGACCGGGGACCCGGTATCCCTCTATCTCCACGCCCTCTCTGGCTTCCTTGGACTCAAAGGCGAACGGCGGATGGAGAAGTCCCTGGCGTTCGGGGTTGTCCAGGTCGACGCCCTCGATGCGGCTGTACTCGAACATTCCGACGTTGGCGGCATAGACGCGCTTTCCATCAGGCGAGAGCGCCAGACCAAAGGGATAGCGGCCCAGCGCGACGCTGGACAGAAGCCTGCGGTCTTCCGTGCTGGCGATGAGCAGCCGGAAATTCGCTTGGTCAAGTGCATAGAGCGTCCGGCCGTCCCGGCTCAAGGCCAAGTCGCCGATGTAGCTGTCCTCGTAGGACCGGCCGGCGAACGGGCCGTTGGCCTCGATCTCGGAGCTTCGGGTATCGCTGACGAGGTCGAAGATCACGACCTTTCCTTCTTGTCCTCCGCCGACGTACAAAGTCGTGTTATCCGGAGATACGGCCAAACCCATATAGACCGAGGCCAGCACGCCCTCATCGGTGTCGAACCCTTTCGGTATTTGACGGACCGAGGGCGTATCGCTACAGACATCGGCAATGACAGACACAGAGAACGGCTGAATGCCGCAGTTGGCGGTGACGGCTATGGACCCGTCCGGGCTCAGCACCAGACCGTAGGGATGGGGGGCTACTTCGACCTGACGTCCCCGCGGCGTTATGATCCGGCCGTTGGGGATGACGGTTCGCCCCGAACGGTCAATCTTGGCCTGTTCGAGCAAACCCGGCGGCGAGATAACCCAGACGTCATCCTGCGCTTTGTTTCGGCAGCCGGCCAGGGAAAACCCGATCAGCAGGGCGGCCCCGACCTTGAAGGCAATTCGCATCCTCATCTCCAGATTCTTCGATATGTTATTTCAGCCGGTCCTCCGGGATAACGGGAAGCAGGAGGTGTGAGGGATATTTCTGGCTATGGAACACAGCTTGTTCCGCCTTTACAAAGCGGGTCTCTTTTTCGTTGTGGCCGCCGGTATTCAGGTTCCGGGAGAAGAGCGGGAACGAGGCGGAAGCCACTTCCACCCGGACGGCATCGCCCGCCGGGATGGTGATCCCCGTCTGCCACAGGTCGAGGGCGTACTCATACACCTCGCCGGGTTTGAGCGGCTCCGGGTTCTTCATCGATTTGCGGAACCGGGCCCGTATCTTGCCCTCGCCGAGCGGAAAAACCTTGCCGTCCTTTTTGATCCAAACCAGCCGCATGAACCAGTCCGTATCCTTGGCGGAGGAGGAGGCATAGATTACCGCCGAGACCGGGCCGGCAAAGGTGAGGGACTTTTCCAGCGTCTTGGTTTGATAAACCAGGATGTCGGAGCGGCTGGACGTCACTTTCTCATGATAGGCCTCGGCTTCCTGTCGCTTTTCCTCGACCGGACGGACCCTCTTTTCATTTTCCTCTGACTCTTCATAGAAATCGGGGTTGGGCGTCGGGTCTCCCGGGTCATAGACATAGGTGTCAGCCGCAGAGGCCGCTGGAGGAAGCTCCGGACTCAGCGTTCCATCTCCCTTAGAGGTGTTGGCCTTGCCGCCGCTCCCCAGGTGCCATTTCTGCATCTGGGTGTAGGGCAACGGATAGGTGTCTCCTTCCAGCCATTTGTTCGTACCCATGACGAAAATCTTCACCAGGGGCTCTTTGATGATGCCGTTTTCGACGCCCTTCAGCCAGTAATCGAACCAGNNTTCAACTTCGACCCGATTCCGTCCCCGTCAAACCAGCCCGACTGATGGAAGGCGGGAAGGCTGATATCTCTCAGGCGCTCCAGAAAATTGGCTCGTTCCCAGTAAGCGTCGTTGGTCGGGTGCTCGATCCACTTCCTCCAGTAGGGATTCTCCTTGCCGAGAATCGCCTTGTCGAGGTCGATGACGGGGAGGCTGCGCAGCAGCTTTCCGTATTTTTTCTCTCCGATCCGACTCATGGCCGCCCCGGAGAGGTCGGCCGTGGCCTCGCTCTCCAGGATGTCGGCCCACCAGATCGCTCCCAAGATGAAGAAAACACCGTATTCATAAGGGATGTTATAAAAAGGATCGGGAGGAGAGACGTTGGGAATGATGGTGACGAGGTGGGCCGGCTTCTCGCGGGCAGCCCACCACTGAACCCAGCCGACATAAGAGCCGCCGATCATCCCGACGTTCCCGGTCGACCAGGGCTGGACGGCCAGCCACTCGATCGTATCGTAGCCGTCCTGCGGCTCGTTGACGAATGGCTCCCATGTCCCCTCTGAAGAAAAACGCCCCCGGCAGTCTTGGACGGCGCAGACATACCCGCGCCTGGCGAAATAGCGGGCCTCGAGCTCTCCCATTTCCTTTTTATAAGGCGTCCGGATGAAGATAACCGGCGCCCTGGGTTCATCCTTGGGACGAAAGACGTCCGTCGCCAACTTCACCTGATCGCGCATCGGGACCATGACGTTCCGCTCTTCGACCACATCGTGCTTGGCCGTGGACAGGAGCGGGTCGGTCACGGGAGCAGTCATCAGTTCCTCATATCCTTCGCGGACGTAGTGCGCAGCCTGTGCGGGCACGGAAGCCAGAAAGACCTTGCCGGCCTCATCCGTCCAGATGGTGAGGTCAACCCCTCCCAATTCATAGAGATATTTCCAGAACTTCTTGTCCTGGCCGGAGATCGTCCGGTCTTCCCGCTCTTTTTTCTCGAGGGAAGCTTCGACCTGGGCCCCGGGCAGGATAAAAATCTGGAACTTCTGCTTGCCCCCCTTCCCGCTGTCGTACAGCCGAATCATCTGGCTCAAAAGCGCCGGCCCATAGTTATCGAAGAGGACGACGCCCGGCTTGAGCTCGATCGTATCCTTGATCTCTTTGGCGGTCGCCGTGACTATCGTGCGCGAGACGGTCCCGGCCGTGCGCAATAACTCGGCCTTGCCTTGGGCTGAGTTTTGGAGGATCCGCGTCCAGAGGCCTTTTGCGTCGGCCTCGATCTTCGTCTCCANNTAAGGCCTCGATCTTCGTCTCCACGGTCGCCGATTGCCCGGCCATCTTCAGGGTGACGCTGCTGGAAACGGACCCGTTCTTGGCCCAGCTGAAAACGATGTCCGCCACCGGTTCTTCGTTCACATAGATCCGGAATTTTCCTTGGTCTTCGAAACCGGCCAAGGTAGTCGGAAGAGCCGCGGCGGCTTTTTCCTGTGTTTCCTGCGGCTCAGGTTGGGCTGCCGCGGAAATTTGGGCAAAAGCGAAGAGCCCCATAGCCCCGGACAAACCGAGCCAGGCAGCTTTCCTGAAGAAGGCGCGATATCGGCGCATGTTTTCCTCCTGGGTCGAAAGCTTTTCTATCCTGCGCAAGGCGGCTATTGTATCTGAATTTTCTGCTCATTTAAAGCCGGGCTCAATAGACCGGAACAGATTTGACATTAGGCGAGGATAAAAATAAGATTCTTGGGCGACTCTTTGCCTAGAACAGGAGGACGAGATGAAATCACGGCCCGTCATTCTTATCGTCACCCTTATCGTCGGAGTGGCCTTCATTGCCGGATCGGGCGGATGCCGGAAAGGCTCCCAGACCGACGACTATGAATGGACGACGATCGACGAAAACTACACGCCCCAGAACTACGTCGAGGAGTTCATCAAGAACGACTCCGAGCAGAAGGGCATCTTCCCGGTGAATATCAGAAACTACGGAAAAGACGTATCCATTCTGCGCCGCTTCCGGGGGACGAATTTCGCCAAGCCGAACGAAGCCGCCCTCAACATGGCCTTCCCTGACCTCGAGGACTGGATGCTCATCGACATCAAATACAAAAACGAGAAAGACCAGGAGATCCTGCGCACCGTCCTCTATGTCCAGGTGGAGGGAAGCTGGAGAGTGGGGGACAGCGGCAGTTTCCTCAAATAGACGACAGCATGGAAAGCGGCTCCTCCCTCCCTCTTCTGAGGAAATGGATTATCGCCTTCCGCCCCTGGGCGCTGCCGGCCTCGACCATGCCTGTCGTCTTCGGGACTTCTCTTGCGGTGGTCATCGGAAAGGCGCGTTTTTCGCTCGGTCCGTTCCTCCTGGCACTTATCGGCATGATGGTCCTTCACACCGCCGCCAACATGCTCAGCGATGTTTTTGACTTTAGACGAGGTCTGGACAGGGACGTCACACCGGTGAGCGGAGCGATCGTCCGCGGCTGGCTGAACGCCCGCCAGGTCGCCGCCGGGTCCGCCGTCCTTTTCCTCATCGGCACAACGATCGGTCTCTATCTTGTTTCAGTGACCGGCAAGACGCTCCTCATCATCGGAGCGCTCGGCCTGGCCGTCGGGGTCTTTTATACGGTGCTCAAATACCATGCCTTGGGCGACCTGGCCGTCTTTTTGAACTTCGGTCTTCTCGGGTCGCTCGGCGCCTGGGTTGTCCAGACAGGTCGGTTTTCCTGGATCCCGGTCATCTGGACGGTTCCTATGGCCATGCTGGTCGTCGCCATCCTCCATTCCAACAACTGGCGCGACTCCATCTCTGACCGAGAGAGACGGGTGATCACAGTGGCTGCACTTCTCGGAGACAGGGGTTCGCTCGTCTATTACGGATTCCTGGTCTTTGGTTCGATGTCCATTATCGGCGGGCTGATCTTCCTGCCGAGGCTTGTCTCCGCTCGGACCGCCGCCATGCCCCTGACTTTCCTGGTTACTGTGCTGGCGCTTCCCCGGGCCCTGAGCTTATGGGGCCGGGCGCTGCGAAGACACTCTCCCCGCCAGCCGATGGACTTCCTTATCCTGGACGGGGCGACGGCCAACTACAACCTTGTTTTCGGGCTTCTGTGCACAGCGGCCGTGTGGCTGGACTTGGTTATTTCCAGCCTCTGAAGGCCAGGATGCGATTCTCCGGTTGGTCGACCGCACTTCTGGCCCTCCTTGCAGGGGCACTCTTTGGTCCGCTCATGGCCTGGCGACGGTTCGGGCCGCTCGACTTCTGGTGGGGGATGAGCCTCTCTGTCGGCGCGCTGGTCTTCTTAAGCTGTGCGGCCGATAAATCCCAGCGCTCGGCCTTGCTTCAAGATTGGAAAACCGGCTTAGCCGGGAAAATCGGGCTGGGCATTCTCTCCGCCCTTGTTTTATATGGTGTCTTCTGGGTGGGCAACGAAGTCTCGAGGGCCGTCCTTCCCGCCGCGGCGAAAGACATCGCGGCTGTCTATGGCTTCAAGCAGGATGCGGNNCTTCTATGCCCTCGTCCATGTCCCCAGCGAAAATCCCATGCTCGTCCTATCCGCCCTCGTCTGCGGCCTGTATTGGGGCGCGCTCTACGCCCGTTTTCGGTCGGCCCTCCTGGTCGCCTTCAGCCATACCCTGTGGGACCTTCTGATTTTTGTCCTTTTTCCATTGGGATAGGCGAGCGGAGGATAACCGTTTAAATCGACCGCCAAGGCGCGGCCTGATAGAAGTTGCCAGGAAATTTTTTTATGAGGAGGAAAGAATGAAAAAGTCGGTTCTCGTCAGTTTCTCGGTCCTGCTTCTTGTCGGTGTTTTACTGGCCCAACCGGCCAAGAGTCTTAAAGTCCTGATCTCCGTGGATATGGAAGGGATCACCGGAGTTGTGTCCGCCGATGAATGCAACCGGAGAGTCAGCGACGACTACCAATACTTTCGCCGGATTATGACTTTGGAGGCCAACGCCGCCGTGGAGGGAGCGCTGGCCGCGGGCGCCGCGGAAATCGTGGTCCGGGATGCCCACGATACCGGCCGCAACATCTTGCCCGATCTTCTTCACAAGAGCGCCCGGCTCCTGCGGGATTGGTCCTTCGGCCCCAAAGAGATGATGGAAGGGATCGATGAGACATTCGGAGCGGCCGTCTTTATCGGCTACCACGCCAGCGCCGGTAAGCCCAATGCCATCCTCGAACACACCTGGAGCGGCCGGATCACCGATGTCAAAATCAACGGTGTTTCCCTTCCCGAGGCCGGACTCAACGCCCTGATTGCGGGTCACTTCAACGTCCCGATTGTATTCGTCAGCGGAGACCAAGCCGTCTGTGATCAGGTCAGGGGCCTGCTCGGCGAGATAGAGGTGGTCGCCGTCAAGAAAGGTATCGGAGCGGCGACACTCAGCCTCCATCCCGAGGTCTCCGGGCCACTCATCAAGCAGGGTGTCGAAAAAGCGCTGAAGAACACCGGAAAATATAAACCTTATCGACTAACACCTCCTTACAGACTCGTCCTCACCCTCAAGGACGAGAAAATGGTCGACAACGGTCAATATTATCCCGGCGCCAAGAGGACGGGAGATTGGGAATTAACTTACGAGAGCAAGGACTTAATGGAAGTGTTGAAGGCCTTCAGCGGAATGCAAAAAGAGTAGTTCGCAGAGTTGTAGTTGCTGAATGACTTTTGATGTCATCGTCATCGGCGCCGGGATCGGCGGCCTCGGCTGCGCCGCCAGGCTGTCCAGCGCTGGCCGGCGGGTCCTGGTCCTCGAAAAAAACAGCCATATCGGGGGAACGGCCTATGTATTCCATCGGAAAGGGTTCACCTTTCCGATGGGTCCGCTCTCCTTCAGCTTCCCGGATCGCGTCCGGAGATCGCTTGCTGCGGCCGGTGCGGAAGAAGAGATCGGATTCCGCCGAAACCATTTCCAGCTGATCAGTCCTGGCTTGGACATCATCTATTCGGCACCGCTCAAATCGGTCAAGCGGGAATTGGCCAAGGCGTTTCCGCAGGAGAGAGCGGGCCTCGAAGGTTTCTTCAGGGATCTCAATGACATCATCCGGCAGACAGAGGATGTCTTTCTCTGGCATCCGGATTACCTGCCCAGAGCAGCCCGGCGTCAGATTGACCCTAACGACCCGCAGTTCAGGAGCGGGCTTGCCCGAATCCAGGAATACTCACGCACTCCCTGCCGCCGGCTTCTCGTCCGTCATCTGAGCGACGCGACTCTCCAGAATTTCCTCGGCTCTCAAGGCACATCCGAGCCGGAGATGTCGGTTTTGACTTTGGCCTTCATGTGGAACGTGATGTCCGAGGTCGGCATCTGGACTCCCTCCTGCGGAATACACGGGCTGAGTGACCTTTTGGCCGCGTCCGTACGGCGGAATGGTGGAGAAATACGGCTCCATAACGGCGTCACCCACATCCGGGTTGAGAAGGGGAGGGTGGCCGGAGTAAAGACGGAATCCGGCGAGATCCTGGAGGCTCCTTGGGTGGTATCCAATGTCGATCCCAAAAAAACATTTCTGGAATTGTGCTCCGCAGCGGACATTCCGCGCCCGTTCCTGGCCAGGATTGCCGCCACACCCTACACGGGCTCGGAGCTCTGCGTCTATCTCGGCCTTGAGCCGCGGAGGGTTGATTGGAAGCGGATGCGGGCCACGCATCTTTTCTACCGGCATAAAGAGGAGCCGCTAAGGGATGGCTCGGATGCCCTCGAAGATTTTGAAAACAGAGAGATCGAAATCTGCCGCTGGTCGGACAACGCCCCTGAGCAGGTCCCTCCCGGGAAGGGATCGCTCGTTCTGCGGGTCAATTTCCCCTATGACCACTTTGCCGGCTACAGGACGGGCGAAAAAAAACGGAAAGCGGATTACAAGCCCTACAAATCCGTCCTGACTCAAAAGCTCATCGCAGCCGCAGAGAATGTCCTGCCCGGCCTTGGGGCTGCGGTCGAGGTTGTCGAGTCAGCGACGCCGCTCACCTATGCGGATTGGGGTCGTCGCTATCAAGGGTCGATCGCCGGCTGGACGTGGAGCGCTGAACACGGACGATCTTTCGAGGGCAAGCTGCTGATCGAGACGCCTCTCCAAAACCTTCTCCTTGTCGGGATCTACGCGGCAACCGAGCTCTTTCTTGGCGGCATCCCCACGGCCATGCACACCGCCGACCTGGCCGCCCGGATCATCCTGGAAGACACAAACCGGGCCGAGTCCTGATCCTCCATCCGGATCAGCACCGTACTCTTGTCGCTCCAATCGGCGCGGCTTGATTCAGCCCGGAGATAAAGAATATGATGGATTATCCGATGAGGCGAGGTGCACCGATGAACGGAATCCATCTGGCTGCGGCTTTTCTTTTTTTCCCGGGGTGGATCCTGACCGGCTCGGAAGTCCCGAGTATCTCGCCCCTGGAAGCTTTGGAGATGACCAAGACTGCGGCAACTTATATCGTCGATGTCCGCAGCATCGCCGAGTACCATCTCATCGGCCATCCCTTAGACGCCGTGAACATCCCCTTGACGTTTTGGGGCGAGAAAACCCAATCTTTCGAGCCGAACGAAAACTTCGTCAAGGACATCCGGGAGCGGTTTAAAACAACAGACATCTTGATCTTCATCTGCCGCAGCGGGGGCCGAAGCCTGAGGGCGGCTGAAGAGGCCCTCCAGGCCGGCTTCTCCAACGTTTACAGCGTCAAGGAAGGGTTTGAGGGTGAGAAGGATGACAAAGGCTACCGGACCGTGGGCGGCTGGAAAAATAGAGGCTTGCCTTATACCTATGAAATCAACCCGAACCTTGCCTACCGTTTCCGATGAGATAAGAGGATCCGGATGAATCCCGAAGTACTAGACAAGGAACCCAGGTCCATCCGGAGGTATTCCGTCCGGACGTACGAGTCCGACCACAACGGTCTGCTGCGGCCGGTGAGCTTACTCAACTATTTTCAGGAATCGGCCAGTGACCATGCCGAAAGACTGGGCGCTGGCGTCATCGAGCTGAGGCGACGAAACCTGACCTGGGTGATTTCTCGCTATCACATCAGGCTCTTCCGCTATCCGCGCTGGAAAGAGTCGGTGGAGCTCGCGACCTGGCCCTGCGTCAACCAGGGTTTGTTCGCCCTGCGCGAATTCGAAGTCCGGGATGAAAAGGGAGGGATGTTAGCGGCCGCAACCAGTTCCTGGATGCTGATCGACCTCAAGACCAAGCGCCCGGTCCTGCCGGCCGAGCGTCTCGGCTCGTATGCGAAGAATCCCCAGAGGGCGGTCGATTCGGACTTTGAACCTTTGCCCACAGTTAGCCAAGCGGATCTCGAGCGGTCTTTCCGAGTCCGGATGGGCGACCTGGATTGGAACAGGCACGTTAACCATGTCGCCTACATCGGCTGGGCGCTGGAGACGGCATCGCCGGACTTCCTGGAAAAACACCGGCCGGCCGAGATCGAAGTCGATTTTCGCGGCCAAGCTTTTTACGGGGAGACTGCCCTCTGCCGGATGCAGTCGTCCTCTGCGGACCGGGAGCCGACGATCATCTATCAGATAATCAAGAGTGAAAACCGGAAGGAGCTGGCCAGGCTGAGGGTTGCCTGGCGAGCCTAAGCTTCGAAGAGGAGCAGGGTCATGAAACCGACGGAGTCCGGACGGCCGCAGTTCTCGACCGAGGAAGCCCAAGCCCTTGTCGTTGAAACCTGGAAACTCAAGGGCACGGCCCGGGAGCTTCCCAGCGAAAGGGACCAGAATTTTCACATCCGGGCTGAAGGCGGCGCGGAAGGCGTCCTCAAGATAGCGAATGTCCTGGAGAAAAGGGAGGTCCTGGAACTACAGGTCCAGGCGATCCGCCAACTCGCCCGGTCTGTCCCCGATTACGCCTGGCCGGAGGTCCTGAGGACAAGCTTGGGAGAGGACATCGCGACAACGGAACACCGGAGCGGGACAAAGCATTTTGTGCGCCTGCTGGAGTACTTGCCGGGAAGGTTCCTGTCCCAAGTCAGACCGCATTCGCCGGACCTCCTCCGCAGCCTGGGGACTTTCCTCGGGTCGATGGACAAGGCGTTTGCTTTTTTCCATCATCCGGCTGCCGACAGGGAACTCAAATGGAACATGAAATTCGCGTCCGCGACCATTCGCGGCTCGCTTCATCACATCGCCATGACTGAAGGTCGGGCCCTCGTCCAGCATTTTCTGAAGCGGTATGAGGAGCAGATCCTACCTCTCTTGCCCCGCCTCAGGACGAGCGTCATCCACAACGACGCCAACGACAACAACGTCCTGGTGGGCCTGGTAACGCCTGACCCGATCGGGTTTGACTTGAAGGTCACGGGTATCATCGACTTCGGCGACATGGTCGCCGGTTTCCCGGTGCTCGAGCTGGCGGTCGGGGCGACCTACGCGGCGCTGGATAAGAGCGACCCTCTGGCCGCGGCCGCCCCCATCGTCGCCGGGTATAACCAGGTCTTTCCGCTGAGCGATCTCGAAATCGGGTGCCTTTATGACCTCATTGCTATGAGGCTGTGCCTGAGTGTCGTCATCTCGGCCGAGCAGAGGAAGGCCGAGCCGGCCAACGAATACCTCAGCATCAGCGAAAAACCGGCCTGGGCGCTGCTCGAGAAGTGGCGGGACATCAACCCCGGTCTCGCCCACTATGTTTTCCGGGGAGCCTGCGGCCTTCCCCCTTGCCCTCACACGGAAAAAGTCAGGAGCTGGCTGAGGGGACACGGGGACGAGTTGGGCCCGGTCGTCCATATCGATCTCGAAAAAGATCGCCCTCTCCTTTTCGACCTGAGTGTAGGCAGCCCCCAGCTCAGCCCCTGGAAGGATCCCGAAGATATGGAAGAGCTCGGCGCTCTTCTCTTCGATCAAATGGTTGCCGCAAAGACACGGGTCGGGATCGGCCGCTACGACGAAGCCCGTCGGTTCTACACCAGCGATATTTTCAAGACGGTCGGAAACGATGCTCCCGAATGGCGGACCGTTCACCTCGGGATCGACCTGCACCTCGAGCCGGGGTCGGCCATACTCGCCCCCCTCGACGGAATCGTGCACTCTTTCGCGAACAACACCGGCCATCTGGATTACGGGCCGACGATCATCCTCGAGCACGAGGTCGACGGCGGCCTGAAATTCTTCACTTTATTCGGCCATCTGACAGGGGACAGCCTGAACGGACTGGCCAAGGGTCGGGTGTTTAAGAAGGGAGAGCTGATCGGACGTGTCGGCCCTATCGGGGAGAACGGCGGCTGGCCGCCGCATCTCCATTTCCAGATCGTCACCGACCTCCTGGGAAAGCTCGGAGATTTCCCCGGAGTCGGCCTTCCGAGCCAGCGGAACGTCTGGCTGAGCCTCAGCCCGGACCCCAATCTTATCTTGAAAATCCCGGAGAACGTCATGCCGCCGAAAACCCGGCGGCGGGAGAGAGCCGAGATCCTGGACCTCCGGAGCCGTCACCTGAGTCCGAACCTGAGCATCTCCTACAGGCGGCCGCTCAAAATCGTCCGCGGCTACCGGCAATACCTCTATGATGAAAACGGGCAGGCTTATCTGGACGCGGTCAACAATGTCCCCCACGTGGGGCATTGTCATCCGCGGGTCGTCCGCGCCGCCCAGGAACAGATAGCTGTGCTCAACACCAACACCCGCTATCTCCACGACAATATCGTGGAGTACGCCATCCGGCTCAAGGAGAAGCTGCCGGATCCGCTGGGCGTTTTCTTTTTTGTCTGCAGCGGGAGCGAGGCCAACGACCTCGCGCTTCGGCTGGCCTGGACGCATACTCGAAAACGCGACATCATTGTCATCGACGGCGCCTATCACGGCAACCTCAGTTCGCTGATCGAGGTCAGTCCCTATAAGTTCGACGGGCCGGGAGGCAAAGGCGCACCCCCGCATGTCCATAAGGTTGCAGCACCGGACGCTTACCGCGGGCTTTATAAAAGCAGCGATCCCGATGCCGGAGCCAAGTATGCACAGCATGTCGAGAGGGCGATCGAGGGGATCCACAGGAAGGGGAGCCACCCGGCCGCGTTCATCTGCGAATCGCTGATGAGCTCCGCCGGGGTGATCGAGTTCCCGCAGGGCTATCTCCGGGAAGCTTTCCGGCATGTCCGGCGGGCGGGTGCGATCTGCATCGCCGACGAGGTCCAGGTGGGTTTCGGCCGCCTGGGTACGCATTTCTGGGGGTTCGAGACCCAGGGAGTCGTGCCGGATATTGTCACCATGGGAAAACCCATCGGCAACGGCCATCCGCTGGCCGCCGTTGTCACTACACCGGAGGTCGCCGCCTCGTTCAAGACGGGTATGGAGTATTTCAACACCTTCGGCGGCAACCCTGTTTCCTGTGCCGTTGGACTGGCTGTCCTCGACGTGCTCGAGGAGGAGAGGCTCCAGCCGAACGCATTCGAGGTCGGCCGGCTTCTCCGGACCGGGCTGGAGAGATTGAAGGAGCGGCACCGCCTCATCGGCGATGTCCGGGGGAGCGGACTTTTTCTCGGAGTCGAACTCGTCCTCGACCGCCAGACACTCGAGCCTGCTGCGGCGGAGGCCGCCTATATCGCCGAGCGCATGAAGGACAAAGGAATCTTGATCAGCACGGAGGGGCCGCGCCACAACGTCCTGAAGATCAGGCCGCCGATGGTCATCGAAATGGCCGACGCCGTCCGGCTCATCGATGTGCTCGATCAGGTCCTGACCGAGGACGTTCTTCAACATTGATTGTTTTTTTGCCCCCGAGCCTCTTATTGCGGGATTTCGAGTTCTGGTATATTCTTTGACCTCCTCATCCGGAGGATGGAGGTCGCAACCATGGAATACCGCTCGCTGGGCCGGTCGGGGCTGAAGATCTCGGCGCTTTCTTTCGGCGCCTGGGTGACCTTCAGCGACCAGGTGGGAGAAGATCTCGCCTCCGCCTGCATGAAGGCAGCCTACGATGCCGGCGTCAACTTCTTTGACAACGCCGAGGCCTATGCGTGCGGCCGGGCCGAGATCATGATGGGAGATATCCTGAAGAAATCCGGCTGGCGCCGCCCGGACCTCATCATTTCTACCAAGATCTTCTGGGGCGGTCGGGGCGTCAACGACCGCGGCCTTTCCCGCAAGCATATCATCGAAGGAACGGATGCCGCTCTCTCGCGCCTTCAGATGGACTATGTTGACCTGATCTACTGCCATCGTCCCGACATCGAGACTCCGCTCGAGGAAACGGTCTGGGCGATGAACCAGGTCATCCGGCAGGGCAAGGCTTTTTATTGGGGGACGAGTGAATGGAGCGCCCGGCAGATCTCGGAAGCCTGCTATTTCGCCAGGCAGGAGCACCTCATCCCCCCGACGATGGAGCAGCCCCAGTACAACATGTTCACTCGAGAGCGGGTGGAAAAGGAGTACGCACCGCTTTACTGCGATTTCGGACTGGGGACGACAATCTGGAGCCCACTGGCCGGAGGTCTTCTGACCGGGAAGTATGATGGGGGGACACCTCCCGGTACAAGGGTCTCGCTTCCCGGATATGAATGGCTGCGCGAGCGCTACGAGGGTCCGGAAGCGGAGATCAGGATCGAGAAAGTGCGCCGTCTCCGCTCCGTTGCGGATGGGCTCGGGATAACGCCGGCCCAGCTCGCCCTGGCCTGGTGTTTGAAGAACCCCAACGTGAGC
>DQHV01000237.1:14118-20386 GCA_003524335.1 Candidatus Aminicenantota bacterium
CGGCTGCGTCAAGAAACAGCCGGCTGACCTCGTCCTGACGAACGGGAAGATCATCACCCTGGAAGAAATCGCTCCCACCGCCGAGGCCCTGGCCGTCGCCGGGGACCGCATCGTCGCCGTCGGAACGGCCAAGAAGATCAAACCCTTCATCGGGACCTCGACCCGGGTGATCGACCTCCAGGGTCAAACTGCCATCCCCGGATTTATCGACAGCCATGCCCACTTCACCGGAGNNGGGCGAGGCCCGGATGATCCTGGACCTGACCCGGGCGAAAAATTGGGATGAGATCGTGTCCATTGTCGCGGAGGCGGCCCGGAATGCCAAGCCCGGCGAATGGATCAGGGGAAGAGGCTGGCACCAGGAGAAATGGGACAAAACACCCGAGCCCAATGTAGACGGGCTGCCTTTTCATGATGCTCTGAGCAGGATGACTTCCGAAAACCCCGTTCTGCTCGAACATGCCAGCGGTCATTCCTGCCTGGCCAACGCCAAAGCCATGGAGCTCGGCGGCATCACCAAGACGACTCCCGACCCGGCCGGCGGGGAGATCGTCCGCGACGCCCGGGGAAATCCGATCGGCGCCTTCCGGGAAACCGCCCAGGGTCTGATCGGGCGCTCGCTGTATGGCTCTGAGCTGAAGAAGACGGAGGCCGAGAGAGTCGAAGAGGAACGGAAGGCCATTGCACTGGCTGTGCAGGAGTGCCTGTCCAAGGGCATCACCAGCCTCCATGATGCCGGAGCTTCATTTGCGACCATCGACATCTACAGGGAACTGGCCGAGCAGGGGAAGCTCGGAGTCCGGATCTATGCCATGATCAGCGCCGGGAACACCGAGCTGCAGCAGAGTCTTGCCCGGTACCGGATTATCGGCGCCGGCCAGAACCATCTGACCGTGCGGACCATCAAGCGCTTCATAGACGGCGCATTGGGCGCCCACGGTGCTTGGCTTTTGGAACCTTACGCCGACCTGCCGGCTTCCGCCGGTCTCAACACGATGGCGATCGATACATTGAAGGAAACCGCCCGCCTGGCCATAGAAAACGGCTTCCAGCTCTGCACCCATGCCATCGGCGACCGGGGCAATCGGGAAATCCTAAACATTTACGAAGAAGCCTTCGCCGCCCATCCGGAGCAGAAAGACCTGCGCTGGCGGGTGGAACACGCGCAGCACCTCGCTCCGGCGGATATCCCCCGCTTCGGCCGTCTTGGCGTCATTGCGGCGATGCAGGGAGTTCACTGTATCTCGGACGGTCCTTGGGTCGTGAAGAAGATCGGAGAGAAGAGGGCCAAGGAAGGCGCATATGTCTGGCGCTCACTCATGGAGGGAGGAGCGATCATCTGCAACGGCACGGATGCGCCGGTCGAGGACGTCGACCCGATCCCGTCGTTCTATGCCACCGTGACCAGAAAAATGAAGGACGGGACGATGTTCTTCCCGGAGCAGCGTCTGAGCCGGGATGAAGCGCTGCGCACCTACACCCTCAACGGCGCCTACGCCGCTTTTCAGGAGGACTTGCTGGGGTCGCTCAAACCCGGCAAACTGGCCGACATCACCGTTCTTTCCAAGGACATCATGACGGTAGCGGAGGAAGAGATTCCGGCGACAGAGGTCCGGCTGACGATCGTCGGCGGCCAGGTTCTTTACCAGAAAAACTGAGGAAACCGGCGGAGGTAAGAGGATGGGCGGGTTTTTCGGCATCGCTTCCAAAGAGGACTGTATCGGCGATCTGTTTTACGGGACAGACTATCACTCGCATCTCGGGACCAAGAGGGGAGGGCTGGCGGTTTGCGGGCCGGGGGGTTTCGTGCGGGTCATCCACAGCATCGAGAACGACCAGTTCCGCTCGAAGTTCGACGACGATATCGCGGGTATGAGCGGGAGAACCGGGATCGGCGTCATCAGCGATACCGACGACCAGCCGCTGCTCATCCGCTCTCATTTGGGGAATTATGCCATCGTGACCGTAGGCGTCATCAAGAACAAGGAGGAGCTGGCCAAGCGCGCCTTCGAGACGCGGCTCCACTTTTCCGAAATGAGCGGCGGCGAGATCAGCCCGACCGAGCTCATCGCCACCCTGATCAACCAGGAGGGGACATTCGAGGCGGGAATCGCCAGCGCCCTGGATGCGATCCAGGGCTCCTGCTCTCTTCTCCTGCTCACCGAGCGGGGGATCTATGCGGCCCGGGACAAATGGGGCCGGACGCCGGTCGTGGTCGCCCGCAAGGACGGAAGCACGGCCGTCACCCTGGAGACATGCGCTTTTCCCAACCTCGGCTTCAGGACCGAGAAGTACCTGGGGCCCGGAGAGGTGGTCTTCCTCACAGCCGAAGGTTACGAGCAGAAGACCCCGCCCCGTGATCGTCTGCAGATCTGCGCCTTCCTCTGGGTTTATTACGGCTATCCCGCCTCGGGCTACGAAGGCATAAACGTGGAGTGGGCCCGCAACCGCTGCGGCGCCTTCTTGGCCAGAAGGAACCCCATCGCCATCGATTTCGTCGCCGGCATCCCCGACAGCGGAATCGGCCACGGCCTGGGCTATGCCGCCGAGGCCCGAGTACCCTTCAAAAGACCGTTCGTCAAATACTCCCCGACCTGGGCGCGGAGCTTCATGCCCCAGAGCCAGATCCTGAGAGACCTGGTGGCCCGGATGAAGCTCATTCCCATCCAAGAACTCATCGAGGGCAAGAAGTTCCTCTTCTGCGAGGACTCGATCGTCCGCGGAACTCAACTCAAGGACACGATCCAACGGCTGTACGATGTCGGGGCCCTGGAGGTCCATATGCGGCCGGCCTGTCCGCCGCTCGTCTATGCCTGCAAGTTCCTGAACTTCTCGATCTCCCGCTCGGAGTTCGACCTGGCCGCCCGCCGGGCCATCCGGGAACTCGAAGGCGACCATCCCAGCGACCTGAGGCCTTACGCGGTCAACGCCACGGAGCAGTACAACGCCATGGAAGAGAAGATCCGGCGGCGGCTTAACTTGACGACCCTCAAGTATCAGCGCCTGGAGGACCTCGTCGAGGCTATCAGCCTCCCCAAGGAGAGACTCTGCACCTACTGCTGGGACGGCTCCGAGCCCGCCGAATAGGCCGGCCCGCCGTTTTTTTGTTATAATGGAAGCGGTTCTCGGATAGCGATTCGAGGGAGGTCCAATATGTCATTTGCATTTTTAATCGGCCGTATCGTCGTCGGCGCCTACTATCTCTATAACGGCGCCAATCATTTCCTGAAATTCTCGCAGCTCGCCGCCTACGCCAAGTCCAAGGGAGTCTCGGCTCCGGAAATCGCTGTCGCCGGCTCCGGCCTGCTGCTGCTTCTGGCCGGGGTCACGATCCTGCTTGGGTTCGAGCCCAGGATCGGGGTCGCCGCGCTGGTCCTTTTCTTTGTCCCCGTCACCTTCCTGATGCACAATTTTTGGGCCGTAGCGGCCGAACAGAAAATGATGGAGACCATCCAGTTCAGCAAGAACTTGGCCCTTCTGGGCTCCGCTTTGATGTTTTTAAAGATCCCGCGGCCCTGGCCGCTGAGCTGGGATCGAAAAAAGAAGTAACACGCCCGAATGTCCACTTTTTCCATCTCCCGGATCGGGACCTACCGCGACTGCCCTCGGCAGTACAAGTTCGCCTACATCGAACGTCCTCAAGTCGAGTTCCGCGACACGGTCGAGGCCTTCCTCGGATCCCGGGTGCATGAGGCCCTCGAGAAGCTCTACCGGGACAAGAGACACGAAAAAGAGCTTTCCCTGGACGGACTCCTCGAAGACTTTAATAAGGCCTGGTCCGAGAACTGGGCCGAAAAGATTCTCATCGTCCGGAAGGACTACACGGCCGAAAATTATCGCCTGATGGGAGAGCGTTTTCTCAGCGATTACTACCGCCGCTATGCGCCTTTCGAGGAGGGGAGGGTGATCGGACTCGAAACCAGGGAAACCGTTCCCCTTGACGATGAGGGAGTGTACCGGCTCCATGTCCGTATCGACCGGCTGGTCGATATGGGCGAGGGGCTGTATGAGGTTCACGACTACAAGACTTCCTCCGGGCTTCCCGGACAAGAAAAGCTGGACCAGGACGTCCAGCTCGCCGCTTACTCGCTCTGGGTGCGCCGCCGGTTCAAGGACTTCCGGCGGGTTCGCCTCGTCTGGCACTATCTGGCCTTCGACAAAGAGCTGGACTCCTGGAGGACAGACGAGGACCTGGAAAAGCTCAGGCGGGAGCTCCTGAAGCAGATACGGACGATTGAGGAAACCACCGATTTTCCGCCCGTGGTATCTATCCTCTGCGAATGGTGCCTGTACCGGTCCCTGTGCCCGATGTGGCGGCACGAGGCCGAGACAGAGCGGCTTCCTGAGAATGAATACCTCAGTCAGCCGGCAGTCAAGCTTGTGGACGAGTATGTCCGGCAGAAAGCCGCCTTCGATGTCTTTCGGCGTGAAGCAGAGGAAAAGCTGGGGAAGTTGGAGCAGGCCCTAATCGCCTTATGCAGCCAAGAGCTTCAAAACGAGAAGGTATCGGTCGTCGTCGGCTCTGAGAACAGGGTGACAGTCAAAGAGGTCGAGCAGGTCAAGTGGCCGGCCAAGAGCACGGAAGGAAGGGATCGGCTGACCGCGGCCTTGAAAGACCTGGGTCTCTGGGACCGGGTCGCCGACCTGGACCCGCATGCCCTCACTCGGATCCTGAAAGACGAAACTGGACTTCCGTCCGGAGGGAGAGACATTTTGGAATCGTTCCTGGAAAAGGAAAAAACCTACCGGCTGACAGTCTCTAAGAAATCCTGAATGTCGAGGAGGATGATGAACTCAACAACCCGGAGCACAGAAATCCTTATCGTCGGGGGCGGCCCGGCGGGCTATACGGCCGGGATCTACGCCGCCAGGGCGGGCCGAAAGACCGCCATCCTGGAAGGGCGGGGGCGGTCGCGCCTCACCGTAGGCTACGCACTGGAGAACTATCCCGGGTTTATTTCGATCGACAGCGTCGAGCTTCTCCGGACCTTCAGGGCTCAGGCTGAGCACTTCGGGGCCGTGCTCTTTCCGGAGGAGGCCATCGATTTCAACCTATCAGGCCCGACGAAATACGTGGTCTCTCGGGAACAACTGTATGAAGCCAAGGCCGTAGTCCTGGCCACCGGAAAACCCGTCCCTCGCGAACGCCTGATTCGGGGCGAAGAACGTTTTCTGGGTCAGGGAGTCAGCTATTGTGCGACTTGCGACGGCCCTCTCTATAAGGGTTTGACCGTCGCGGCCTACGGAGCGTCTGAGGAGGCAGCCGAGGAGGTCCTGGCCCTCCATGGGATGGGCTGCCATGTCCACTGGATTCCGGGCGAATCACATGATACCGAAGCGGCTTCCGCAAAGGCCAGGGAGGTCGAAGAAAAAGGAATTCCCGTCCATCGGAGGGCCCGGATTATCGAGGTGCGAGGCGAGCATGGAGTGGAGAAGCTGGCGATCGAAAAAGAGGGCCGCGAAGAAGAGCTTACAGTGGCGGCCCTGTTCGTCTTCCGGGAAAGCCTGACCTCGCCCCTTTTCCAGAAAGCCGGCCTGTCTCTCGATCACAGGCAGTGCCTGTCCGTCGACCGGTTTCAACGAACCAACATCGACGGAGTGTTTGCGGCCGGGGATATCACCTGCGGAGGGATGCAGGTGGTGACGGCCGCCGCGGAGGGCGCAGTCGCCGCCATGCAGGCGATTAACTACGTCCGCAGGCTAGCCTGAAGACGGACGGTAATCAGGAGTAACTCTTCAGCTTGCCGTTGAGCTCGGGAGATTGCAGCTTGCGCAGGGCTTTGGTCTCGATTTGTCTTATCCGTTCCCTCGTCACCCTGAGGCGCTCCCCGACTTCCTCCAGGGTATGGTCGCCGCTCTGCCCCAAACCGAACCTTAAGCGGATGACCTCGGCCTCTCTTTCCGTCAGGCTCTGAAGGGCCTCTTCGATCTGACGCCTCAAGCCCGAATGGATGACGGTGTCGGGAGGGGAGGGGACGCCGTCATCCCGGAGAAATTCGCTCAGGGAACTTTGGCCCTTGTCGCCGACGGGGGTCTCGATGGATACTGTCTCCTGAGTGGTCCGCAGGATTTCGGAGACCTTCTGGGGCGAGAGGCCGGTCTTTTCGGCGATCTCTTCGACCGACGGCTCTCTTCCTTTCTCCTTGATGAACGACTGGCTCAAGCGGGCCAGCTTCTGCAGCGTCTCGGTCATGTGGACCGGGATGCGGACCGTCCGGGACTGGTCGGCGATCGCCCGGGTGACGGCCTGGCGGATCCACCAGGTCGC
>DQHV01000248.1 GCA_003524335.1 Candidatus Aminicenantota bacterium
GCCATCAAGGTGCCGATGTTCCCGTTCCATACCTGGCTTCCCGACGCCCACGTCGAAGCGCCCACGGCCGGGTCGGTCATTCTTGCGGCCGTCCTCCTGAAGATGGGGACGTACGGGTTTCTGCGGTTCGCACTGCCTCTCTTCCCCGATGCCCTTGAGAGATTCCTGCCGCTCCTTTCTATCCTGGCTTTGATCGGGATCATCTACGGCGGGCTGATGGCCCTGATCCAGAAGGACATCAAGTCTTTGGTTGCCTATTCGAGTGTGAGCCATATGGGGCTTATCATGCTGGCCGTGTTTTCCCTCAATCCAGAGGGCGTCCAGGGCGCGATCTACCAGATGCTCAACCATGGACTGAGCACGGGCGCCCTGTTCTTGATCGTCGGCATACTTTACGAGCGGTCCCACACACGTCTCATCAAGGACTTCGGCGGAGTGAGCAGCCAGATGCCGGTTTTCTCCGCCTTCTTCCTCGTCTGCCTGCTCTCTTCGGTCGGGCTCCCCGGTCTCAACGGTTTCGTCGGCGAGATCCTTTGCCTGTTCGGCATTTTCAAGACGAGCCAGCTGCAGGCGATTCTCGCCGTCTCGACCGTCATCCTCGCCGCCGCCTATCTCCTCTGGATGTACCAGCGGGTCATGCACGGCCCGATCACCAACGAGAAAATCCGCTCCTTTAAGGATATGAATAAAAGGGAGCTGGGCTATCTCGTGCCCATTATCATCATGATGTTCTGGATGGGCATCTACCCGCAGACTTTCCTGCGGAAGATGGACGCATCCGTGTCCCGGCTCCTCGACCGGGTCCACAATCGCGAAAAAATATTCCTCCAGGAAAGCGGCCGGTCAACATCCCTGAAGAGTGACATGGCTGCCGAAAGAGATTCCGATCGGACGGCCAATGAGGTCCCGTCCGTGTTGGAGGAAAAGAGGTAAGGATGAACAGCCTCGCCTCCCTCTTCCCGCTGCTGGCGGTCGTCACCGGGGCGCTCATCGTCCTTCTCCTCGAAGTCTTTATCAAGAAGGAAAGACGGGCCTATCTCGGCTACGTCTCGCTGGCCTTTCTTGCGGCGGCTGCTTACCTGTCCGTTTCGTCCTGGAGCAGAGAGCTGACGTATTTCCAGGGCACGCTTTCCCTCGACAACCTGGCGATCTTTTTGACGCTTCTTTTCAGCCTGGCCGTCGCTTTCGTCATCCTGCTGAGCCTGAAGTATATCGGGCAGCAGGATGCCAACCACGGAGAGGTCTTTGCCCTCCTGCTGTTGGCCCTCTCCGGCCTGATAATCATGACGTCATCTTCGGACCTGCTGGTGATCTTCCTGGGTCTTGAGGTCCTTTCCGTCTCCAGCTATGCGCTGGCGGGACTGAAGCGAAAAGACGAAAAGTCCGGCGAGGCGGCGCTTAAGTATTTCCTGCTCGGAAGCTTTGCCAGCGCCTTCCTTGTCCTGGGATTGGCCTTTCTCTACGGGGCCGCCCGGTCCACCTTCCTGCCGGAGATCATCGCGCATTTTGGGGCGGAGGCCGGCTCATCGGTCCTGGGCCTTATCGGCGTTGCACTAGTCCTTGTCGGTTTTGGATTCAAGGTCGCGGTCGTCCCCTTCCATATGTGGACGCCGGATGTCTATGAAGGCGCCCCGACTCCGGTGACGGCCTTCTTCTCGGTGGCCCCGAAGGCCGCCGGGTTCGCCGTCCTGATTCGGCTTTTCCTGAATTTCTGGGACTCGGTTCCGAACAGCAGCGTCCTCTTCTGGGCCCTCTGGACGATCTGCGTCCTGACCATGGTCGTAGGAAACCTGGTCGCCCTGCGGCAGACAAACATCAAGCGGCTCCTCGCCTATTCCTCGATCGCCCACGCCGGATATCTCCTGGTGGCTATCCTGGCCCAGGACTATGCCAGCCTGGTTTTTTATCTCGCGGCTTACCTGTTCATGAACATCGGTGCTTTTGCCGCCGTGATCGGCCTGAGCAAGACGGGCACGGAATATCTTGAGCTCGATGATTTCGCCGGGATCGGGTTCCGGTATCCTTGGATCGGGGGGACCCTGAGCGTTTTTCTCCTGTCGCTGGCGGGCTTCCCGCCGACGGCCGGATTTCTGGCGAAGTTCTATGTATTCAGCGCCGCGGTGAGGGCAGGGCTAGTTCCCCTGGTTGTCATCGGTGTCCTGGCCAGCCTCGTCTCGGTCTTCTATTACCTGCGGATCGTCGTCTACATGTACATGCGGGAACCGGGGCGAGAGGTGGATATCGAAATCGAAAATCCCGCCCTCTTCCTGGTCTTGTTCCTGTGCCTGTACGGTGTGCTCCAGCTCGGGATATTTCCGGGAAATATCCTCATCGTCATCAAACAGGCCATCTCTTCTCTCCCCGTCTTTTAGTTATGCTCTGTCCGGGCGATCCTAAGTGGATTGAGGGGTGCTCTAGAAAATAAGCTTACCGCCATTTTGCTGGGCACTCGGCATTCCGATGCAGAGAAAGAGCGAGCGACGAGCCCATTTGACAAACTTCTTGTATTCTTTATAATAGTCGTCTTTTTTAAATGGATAAAGCGACTTTCCCACGTGGTATTCATCCACCCGAAAACAAAGAGGGGACCTCAGACAAGCCCCTTGTGCCGCTTCCGCCTCCCGAAAAGGTCGTCATCCCTCTCCTCCAGCATTTTGGGTGTGCGGCCGCTCCGCTGGTCAAGAAGGGGCAGGATGTATTTCTTGGACAGAAGATCGGCGAAGCGAAAACGCATTTCTCCGCTCACGTGCATGCGAGCGTCTCGGGAAGAGTCCTCTCTGTAGAGGATTATAACCATTGCTCCGGCTATCCGGTCTTGGCCGTCACTATTGCCAACGACGGAAAGGACCAGATGACTCCGGAAACGGACGGCGCCTTGGATNNGACCAGATGACTTCGGAAACGGACGGCGCTTTGAACCCGTTCTCGCTTTCACCGGAGGAGATTCGTCAAAAAGTGAGAGAGGCGGGCATCGTCGGCTTGGGGGGCGCCGCCTTTCCCACTGCGGTGAAGCTGAGCCCGCCCAAGGACAAACATATTGATACTCTCATCATCAACGGATGCGAATGCGAGCCGCTGCTCACGGCCGACTACCGACAGATGCTCGAGTACCCGGAGGCGATCATCAAGGGAGCGGAACTTGCCCGGGTTGCCGTCGGCGCACGAAGGACGCTTATCGGCATCGAAGACAACAAAGGCGACGCCGCCTCAATACTAAGTGAGCACAGCGATCATTTTCCTGCCGCGATTAGACTCCTCAAAACCAAGTATCCCCAGGGCGCCGAGAAGAACTTGATCTACGCTCTTCTTCGCCGGGAAGTCCCCCGGGGGGGACTTCCGTTCGATGTCGGAGTTGTCGTCCAGAATGTGGGCACGGTCAAAGCCATCTGGGAAGCCGTCAGTGCCGGTAAGCCCCTCTACGAAAGGGCGGTGACCGTCGCCGGCAACGGAATCCGCGAGCCAAGAAACATCTGGGCTCGAATCGGTACACCCTCCCAGACCGCCGTCGATTTCTGCGGCGGATTAATCGGAGACGTCAACACAATCATCGTGGGCGGTCCCATGATGGGAATCGCCCAATGGTCCCTGGACGTCCCGATCGTCAAAGGAACGTCGGGCATCCTGGCCTGGCGGACTTCCGCTCCAGCCGCTGAGCACCCTTGCATCCGCTGTGCCCGCTGTATCGAGCACTGCCCGATGGGGCTTTCCCCTACTCAACTGGCCAAGTTCATCCAGTTCGAAAAATGGGAACAGGCCGAAAAATGGGGTGCCCTGGATTGCGTCGAGTGCGGCTGCTGCCAATATATTTGCCCATCGAAAATCCCTCTGGTCCACTGGCTGCGCCTGGGAAAAAACAAAATCTCCCGGGCGAAGCGAAAGAAAAGCGACCGACCATGACTGAAAGTTACCTCGTTCAATCCTCCCCCCATATTCGGGATAAAGATACAACGCCGCGGATCATGGTCCGCGTCATCATCGCGTTGCTTCCGGCCTGTCTGGCCGCCCTTTATTTCTTCCGGCTGCGCGCCCTCGCACTCATTGTCGTTTGCATCATTGCCTGTCTGACCACAGAAGCGATCTTCCTGTGGGCCAGGAAGAAGCCTTTGTCGCCGCTCCTCGACGGCTCGGCGATCATNNTCGGCGGCCATCGGCGCCGTGGTCTCGATCGCACTCGGAAAGCAGATTTTCGGTGGACTCGGCCACAATGTTTTCAATCCCGCCTTGGTCGGGCGCGCTTTTTTGGCGACCGCTTTTCCGGTGTCCATCACGACTTGGCTTCCCCCCGCCACGCTCAAAGTCGATATGGCCACGTTCGCGACACCGCTGGGCAACCTGAAGTTCCAGGAAGCCGTTGCCCATGGAACGCTCACTCCGCTCCAAGACCTCTTCCTGGGAAATGTCGGCGGATGCATCGGCGAGACATCGGCGATTGCCTTGCTCCTCGGCGGAATTTATCTCCTCTCTAAGCGGACGATTGATTGGCGCATCCCGCTCGGCATCACGCTGGCTCTGGTTATCTTCACCGGCGCCTTCTGGTTGGCCGACCCCATTCGTTACGCCTCGCCGCTCTTCCATCTATTGGCGGGTGGATTTTTGCTTGGCGCCATTTATATGGCGACCGACATGGTGACTTCCCCGGTCACGGCGCCGGCCACGTGGGTTTATGCAGTTGGAATCGGGTTTGTCACCGGTCTGATCCGGGTTGTGGGCGGCTATCCCGAAGGGGTTATGTATTCCATTTTGTTGATGAATGCCTTCGTCCCCCTGCTGAACATTTTCATCCGGCCGCGTATTCTGGGCCAGAGGAAAAAAGAGAAATGAGACTTCACTGGCGGATGATCATCGTCCTCAGCTCGATCGGCCTCGTCTCGGGCGCCCTGCTCATGAGCGTCAACCTGTTCACCAAGGACCGGATCGCCGCTAACAAGCAGAAGGAGATCGAAGAGGCAGTCATCAAGGTCATCCCAGGGACCAAGTCCAGCCAAAAGATCTACGAAGAGAAAGATTTCACCGTTTACCGGGGCCAGGATGATAATGGCCATGTCCTGGGAGTTGCCATCAATACGGCTGCGGGCGGTTTCCAGGATAAAATCTCTTACATTTTTGGCCTAAACGCGGAGCTGACCAAAATCAACAGCCTGTTTGTCCTGGAGCAAAAAGAGACACCCGGCTTGGGCGCTAAGGTCACTAGTGTTGAGGCCTTCCTCAAATTTTGGGAGGGGCGCGACGCCAGCCGGCCGCTGGCCATGCGCAAGCCCGCGGTCAAGAAAGATGAACTCGCTCCAAATGAAGTGAACACAATCACCGGGGCGACTATCTCCTCTCGAGCCATGCTGATCAGCGTCAATGCCGCCATGGAAAAGATCAAACAGCTCAAACAGGAGGGCAAGTTCAGCATTGAGGGGAAAGATGGCGACTAGGACGAGGTGGGAAGAGTTCAGCAAGGGGCTGTGGTCCGATAATCCTGTTTCCCGGCAGCTTCTGGGAATGTGTTCGACCCTGGCCATTACCAATGCCGTCATCAATGGCATCGCTATGGGACTGGCGGTTGGCTTTGTCCTGATCTGCAGCTCTTTTCTCGTGTCTCTGATCAGAAAATTCATTCCCAATCAGGTTCGCATCGCCTCCTACATCGTCATCATCGCCTCCTTCGTCACCATCGCCGATCGATTCCTGTCCGCTTACTTCCCTCCTCTTTCTAAAGCGCTGGGGCCGTATGTCCCGCTGATCGTCGTCAACTGCATCATCCTCGGCCGGGCCGA
>DQHV01000334.1:0-9841 GCA_003524335.1 Candidatus Aminicenantota bacterium
GCGTCGTCGCGCCGATCAGCGTGAATTTCCGGAGCTGCAGCTTGTGACTCCGGGCGCTCGGGCCCTGGCCGATGATGAGGTCGAGGCTGAAGTCCTCCATGGCGGAGTAGAGGAGCTCTTCGACCGAAGGATGAAGACGGTGGATTTCGTCGATGAACAGGACCTCTTTTTTCTGCAGGTTGGTCAGGATGGCCGAGAGGTCGCCCGTCCGTTCGATGACCGGGCCCGCCGTAGGCTTGATGGCGACGCCCATCTCCTTGGCGATGAGGTAGGCAAGGCTCGTCTTGCCCAACCCCGGCGGCCCGTAGAGCAGCACATGGTCCAGCTGCTCGCTCCTTTTTTTAGCGGCCTCGATGAAGATGCGCAGGTTGGCCTTGATCGTCTCCTGGCCGACGAACTCTTCGAATGTCCGCGGCCGCAGGCTGTCCTCGAACTGGATGTCTTCTCTTGTCCGGACGGGAGTCAGAATGGCCGGCGTTTTCTGTTCTCTCATACTCTGGCCAGCTTTCTCAGGCACTCGCGGAGCAACTTCTCGATCCCCGCCTGCGGCTTGAGGTTCCGGATGGTTTGATCGACCACATCCTCGACTTCCTTGCGCCTGAACCCCAGGTTCATCAGGGTCGAGATGAGGTCTTCCTTCTCCTTCGATCCCCTGGCCGCAAGCACTTTTTCCTTTTTCTCGATTTTCTCCTGGAGCTCGAGAGCGATCCTGGTGGCCAGCTTCTTGCCGATCCCGGGGATCAGAGTGATCCGGGCCACATCGCTGTTCTGGACGGCCTCCTCGAGCTCGGCCGGGCCGATCCCGGAAAGGACATTCAGGGCCAGCTTGGGCCCGATACCCGATATCCCTATGAGTTTCAGGAAGAGCTCTCTCTCTTCGCTCGTCGAGAACCCGTAGAGGGCAAGGGCGCTGTCCGTGAGATGGGTGTGGATGTGGAGTTCGCAAGAGCTTCCCTCGTCGCCGAGGCGCAGATAGGTAGAGATCGGGATGAAGGCGCAGTAGCCGACACCGCCGATGTCCACGACGACCTGACCAGGCGTTTTCTGTTGGACCCGGCCTTTGAGATAGGCGATCATCGCTTCCCTCCGGCGGCCGATTCTTCGACGCTCTTCTGGAACATCCGGGTGTTGAGGTGGCAGATAGCTGCCGCCAGGGCATCCGAGGCGTCGGTCTCGACCTCTTCCTCGACGTTGAGCAGTGCTTTGACCATGGTATTGACTTGCTGCTTCTCGGCCCGGCCGTATCCGGTGACCGCCTTTTTGATCTCCAAGGCGGAGTATTCGGCGAGGGGACGGCCGGTCGAGGCGACGGCCACCAGGACCGCGCCCCGCACCTGGCCGAGGGCGATGGCCGTTTTGATATTCTGGGCGTAGAACGGGCTCTCGATAGCCACCTCGTCAGGGGAATGGGCGACGATGATCTCTTCTACCCCCCGGGCGATCTCGTTGAGCTTCAGGTGAAAGGGGAGGCGGCGGGAGGGCTTGATGGTGCCAAAGGCCCGCACTTTGTAGCGGGTCTCGTCGTGGTCGATGATGCCAAACCCTGTGGACTGACTTCCGGGGTCGATACCGAGAACCCTCATGAAGCGTCTCAGGCCGAGAAGCTGGCGATCTCCTCTTCCGAGATGTCGAAATTGGCCCAGACGTGCTGGACGTCGTCGTTGTCCTCGAGCTCTTCCATCAGCCGGAGGAGCTGCTGAGCCGGTTTTCCCTCGAGCTTGACATAGTTCTGGGGGATATAGCCGAGGCTGGAGGTGTCGATCTCGATGCCGTTTTGCTTCAGGGCCTCGACGACGGCATCGTAGCGGTCAGGCAAGGTGAAGATCTCCCAGTTGCTGCCGTCGTCCTGGAGGTCTTCGGCGCCGCTCGTGAGGGCGATGTCCATGAGCTTGTCCTCCGTTGCCTTGGACTTCTCGATGACGAAGTAGCCCTTGCGCTTGAACATCCAGGCGACGGACCCGGACTCGCCGATCCGGCCGCCGTTCTTGGTGAAGATGTGCCGGAGCTCGGAGACGGTCCGGTTCTTGTTGTCCGAGAGGACTTCGACAAAGATGGCCACCCCGCCGGGTCCGTAGCCCTCGTAGTTGATCTCCTCAAAGGAAGCCCCTTCGAGCTGGCCGGTGCCCTTGAGGATGGCCCTCTTGATGTTGTCGGCCGGCATGTTCACCGCGCGGGCATCGGCGACCGCCTTACGTAGGCGGGGGTTCTTGTCGATGTCGCCGCCTCCCGTCCTGGCCGCGATACTCAGCTCGCGGATGATCTTGGTGAATATCTTGCCGCGCTTGGAGTCGGTCGCCGCCTTTTTATGCTTGATCGAAGCCCATTTGGAATGTCCGGACATGAGTCTCTCCTTGGATAACTATCTGCCGGAATTCTAACACAAAACGAGAGGGGCTTGCAACGCAGCCATGCAGGATGCGGGCAAGGCTTTAATCCCCTCTGCGTTCGGGTCAAGATTTCGGCTGGGCAGATGGGGAAGAAGACTGCTATAATAAAAATATGGCCAGAGACTTGGTCTGCGGAATGGAGGTTCCCGAGGATAAGGCCGCCGCCATCTCGGAATACGGCGGAAAAACCTACTATTTCTGTTCGGAATACTGCAAACGGGAGTTCGACAGGGAGCCGCAGAAGTATCTTTCACCGGCCTGGAAACCGCCGGGCATGCCGGGATCAAGCGATATGGTCCCCGAAGGAAGACCTGTCTCCGCCGAAGACAAGAATCCGCCGCTCAAGCCTGACCACCCGTCAGGCGGCAGGGCGCAGCGGGTCGACCTTCCGGTCCGGGGGATGAGCTGNNAATTCGCTTCCCGGATCCGGGAGATCGGGTATGACGTCGGCACTGTCACGGCCGAGATCCCCATCGAAGGCATCGTCTGCGCCTCCTGCGTCCAGAAGATCGAGAAGGCCCTTCTCAAAGTCCGGGGTGTCGTCAAAGCCGCGGTCAATCTGGCAACGGGCCGGGCCCGGGTGGAATTCCTCCCTTCTGAGACCAGCGTCGCCGAACTCAGGCGGACGATCGAGAGCACTGGCTACAAGGTCCTGGAGGTGCCGGCCGACGTAGCGGGCGAGGATATCGAGCGGGCCGCCCGCCTGAAAGAATACAACACGCTCAGACTCCGCTTTATCTCCGGGATCGTCCTGGCCATCGTTATTCTTATCGGCAGCATGCACCACTGGTTTCCCTGGGCGCCGCGTCTCCTCGGCAATTTCTATTTCTTATGGCTCCTGACCACTCCTGTCCAATTCCTCATCGGCTGGCCGTTCCTCCGGGGCGCCTGGAAGTCGTTTCGGCATCGCACCGCCGACATGAACACCCTGGTCGCCGTGGGCACGCTGTCGGCCTATCTCTACAGCGCCGCGGCTACTATGTTCCCTGCGTTTTTCCGACGGGCGGGAATTGCGCCGGCGGTCTATTTCGATACCTCTGCTTTCATCATCGCGCTCATCCTGTTCGGACGGCTCCTCGAAGCCAGGGCCAAAGGGCAGACATCAGAGGCCATCCGCAAGCTGGCCGGCCTCGAGCCCAAGACCGCGCGCGTCATCCGGGAAGCCGCTGAGATGGACATCCCTATCGGCGAAGTCCTGGTCGGAGACCTTGTCCTCGTCCGGCCGGGAGAGCGGATACCGGTGGACGGGGTGGTCGAGGACGGGCGCTCCACGGTCGACGAATCCATGATCACCGGGGAGAGCATGCCGGTTTCGAAGGTTCCGGGCGACGAGGTCGTCGGCGCCACCCTGAACAAGAGCGGGAGTTTCCGCTTCCGGACGACCAAGGTCGGAAAGGACACCGCGCTGGCCCAGATCATCCGACTGGTCCGGGAGGCCCAGGGTTCCAAGGCGCCGATCCAAAGGCTGGCCGATGTCATCGCCGGGTATTTTGTGCCCATCGTCATCTCGATTGCCGTTGCCACGTTCATCATCTGGTTCGATTTCGGGCCCGCTCCGCCGCTGACCTTTGCGCTTCTCAACTTCGTCGCCGTCCTGATCATCGCCTGTCCCTGCGCCCTTGGCCTGGCCACGCCGACCGCCGTGATGGTGGGGACGGGCAAGGGCGCGGAGAACGGGATCCTGATTAAGGGGGGGGAGAGCCTGGAGACTGTTCACCGCGTGGACACCATCCTTTTCGATAAAACGGGGACTCTGACCAAGGGTGAGCCCGAGGTCACCGACCTGATGACGATGCCTTTGTTCCCTGAAGACGAGCTCCTCAGGCTGGCCGCGGCGGCGGAGAAGGGGTCTGAACATCCGCTCGGCGAAGCCGTCCTGAGAAAGGCGCGAGAGCGGAATATAGTCATCGGAGAGACCCAAGAATTCCGAGCCATAGAAGGTCACGGTGTCGAGGCGACCGTGGAGGGGAAAAAAGTCCTGCTCGGGAATTCCCGGCTGATGGCCGACCGCGGCATCGAGACAGGGGAGTTGCAGAAGAAGGCCGAAGACCTGTCCGGAGAAGGAAAGACGGTCATGTTCGCGGCCGTGGACGGGAAGCTGGTGGGGCTTCTGGCTGTGGCCGACACTCTCAAGGATAGTTCCGTTGAGGCCGTAGCCATGCTCCGCAGACTTGCCCTCGAGGTCGTCATGCTAACCGGAGATCACCGGAAGACGGCTGAGGCCATCGCCATCCAAGCCGGCATCAGCCGGGTTATCCCGGAGGTCCTGCCCGCGGATAAAGTCCGGGAGATCAAGAAACTCCAGGAAGCGGGGCGCCGGGTGGCCATGGTCGGCGATGGGATCAACGACGCCCCGGCGCTGGCCCAGGCGGATATCGGGATCGCCATCGGAACCGGAACCGATATCGCCATGGAGGCGTCGGACATCACTCTCATCCGGGACGACCTGAGGGCTGTGGCCTCGGCCATCGCTCTGAGCAAAAAGACCATGAAGGTCATCAAGCAGAACCTGTTCTGGGCCTTTTTCTATAATGTCGTGGGAATCCCCGTCGCCGCCGGCGTGCTCTATCCCTTCTTCGGGCTCCTTCTCAACCCGATCATCGCCTCGGCGGCTATGGCCTTCAGTTCCGTGTCGGTCGTTTCCAATTCGCTGCGGCTGCGGCGGTTCAAGCTGCGCACCTGAGGAGGAAGAGATGCTGGCCAAGATCGCGGTGACCATCGCCGGCTTCGCTGTCATCGCCTTTGTCATCTGGTATTTTCTCCTCTCCCACCGGAAACCCCGCTGATGCCCCGAGCCTATTTTTGACAATTTCTATAGGAAAAGTGTAAAATAGAACCTTATTCAGGAGGTTCGAATGAAAAAAAACAGATTTGCCATCGCCGTGCTGTTGGTGCTTTCTCTGGGCTTTGTTCTATCCGGCATCGCCCAGCAGAAGGCTGATGACACCGCTACCGACCCGGTCTGCGGAATGACGGTGAAGAAGGCCGAAGCCAAAGCGACCTTTGATCATAAAGGGACGACTTACTATTTCTGCAACGAGGGATGCAAGGAGGCCTTTGTCAAGGACCCTGAAAAATATCTCCAGAAGAAAGAAGAGGCCGCGTCCGCAAAGCCATGCCCATGTCCGCGATGCGGCGGGGAAATGTCGGCGCAGGCGATGCCTCACGGCCGGATGATGGGTAAGTGTCCAATGATGCAGCACGGGCACGGCCAGATGACCAGCCCAGGCTCAGGGATGAAATGCCCTCTTCAATCCAAGGACGTCGAGATAAAGGCCGAGAACCTGCCCGACGGAGTGGCGGTCAAGTTCACTTCAAAAAACGCCGATCTGGTGAAGAAGATCCAGGAGCACTTGTCCAAGGCGAAAGCCGGCGGCGCGGGTTGCTTCTGCTGTGCCGGTGAAGCTCAGGAAAAGAAATAAGCGGGGTTCTCAGGGAAATCCGCTAGAACAGATATTTCAGCCCGATATCAAACCAGTTGAAAGAGGGGCGGTGAGTTAGTCTCCCGTCAGGCGGACGTTTCTGTTATCCTATAGTCCATGGGACCAGGATCGAAGATGAGGGGTAATAAAGTCGTAGTGGCCATGAGCGGGGGAGTGGATTCCTCGGTCGCAGCTTCCCTTCTCATGGACAGGGGGTTCGACGTCACCGGCATCACCATGAACCTGTTCTCCTTACCGGAGGAATTGTGCCGATCCGAGGAGCTCCGCAGCTGCTGCGGAAGGAAGGCGGTCGAAGACGCTCACCGGGTGGCCATCCACCTCGGCATCCCTCACTTTGTGGTCGACCTCCGCCGGGAATTCGAGACTGCGGTCATAGCCGATTTCGTCCGGGAGTACGGTAGGGGACGAACCCCCAACCCGTGCATCCGCTGTAACGAACGCATCAAGTTCAGGCTATTCCTGGAGAGAGCCAGGCGCTTGGGCGCGGATCTTATCGCCACGGGACACTATGCCAAGGTGGCCAGGGATCCTTCCGGCTCGCGGTACCTGCTTAAAAAAGGAAAGGACAGGGCCAAGGACCAGTCCTACTTTCTTTATCGACTCAGTCAAGCCCAGCTGGCCCGGGTGCTGATGCCGGTTGGCGATTTCACCAAGACCGAAGTACGGGAGATGGCCAGGCGCCGGGGCCTTCCCGTAGCCGAGAAGCCAGAGAGCCAAGAGACATGCTTCGCCCCACTTGGGGATTACCCGGCGTTTTTGGCCGGACGAGACCCCCGGGCCTTCCGGCCCGGCCCCATCAAGGACCTGGCGGGCCGCATTCTGGGTGAGCACAAGGGGATCGGGAATTACACCATCGGCCAGCGCCGGGGCCTGGGTATCTCAGCTCCGCGGCCGTTTTACGTTGTCGCTATCGACGCGCCGCGAAATGCCGTCATCATCGGGGATGAAAGAGACCTCTGCCGCAAGAGACTCCAAGCCTCCGATGTCCGCCTGATCGCCGGGGTGAGGATCGAGGAGCCGGTCATGGTCAAAGCGAAAATTCGGTATAAGCACCGGGGAGCAAAGGCTCTCGTCATCCCCGTTTCGGGGAGGCGAGTGCGGGTCGAGTTCGAACGGCCGCAGAGGGCCATCACTCCGGGCCAGTCCGTGGTATTCTATCAGCGCGATGTCGTAGTGGGAGGGGCGATCATCGACCGATCGCTCGATTGATCAATCCGCGCTATAATCTTCGAGGCATTGATGACGACGTATCTTCCCTCTCTGCCGGCGTTTCAGTGAATCTTTAGGTCTAGACGCGCTGGGTCGCCTTTTTAAGCCAGGCGGCCTCGTCCTTTTCCAGGAGAGGAGTCAATGCCCTGCGCACCCTCCGGTGATAGGTGTTGAGCCAGCTGACTTCGTCCTCCGTCAACAGGTCTTTCTTGACCAGCCGGAGTTCGATCGGGCAGAGAGTCAGCGTCTCAAATGTAAAAAAGAGCGACGTTTCAGTCGACCGGATCTTGTCCTTGACTACGAGCACCAAGTTCTCTACTCGGAGGCCGTATGCTCCATCTTCGTAGTATCCAGGCTCGATCGAGAGGATCATCCCGGGCTCGAGGCCGATGCCGAATCCTCGTGCCGGGGCGATTCCCTGGGGCCCTTCATGGACGTTGAGGAAGGCGCCGACGCCGTGTCCGGTTCCGTGCCCGTAGTTCAACCCTTTCTCCCAAAGAGCGCGGCGGGCCAGGATGTCAAGCTGGGGCCCGGATGTTCCCCGAGGAAACGAGGTTCGGGTCAGGCTAATGACTCCTTTGAGGACGCGGGTGAAACGGTCCCGTTGTTCCGCGGTCGGCGGCCCCAGACAGACTGTCCGGGTAATGTCCGTAGTTGCGTCCAGGTATTGACTTCCCGAATCGATCAAATAAATCCCCTTCGGCTTCAGAGGAATATCGGTTTCCGGGGTGACGGCGTAGTGGACGACGGCGCCGTGGCTCCCGTAAGAAGAGATGGTCTGAAAGCTGAGCCCTTTAGAGCGAGGCTGGCGTTTCCGGATCACCTCGAGTTTCCGAGCCGCCGATAACTCGGTCACTCCGCCCTCGGGCACGGCCTTTTCTAACCAACAGAGAAACTCGACCATGGCGGCGCCGTCGCGAAGGTGGGCATGTTTCGATCCCTTGATCTCCGAAGCATTCTTGACGGCCTTGGCCAAGCTCACCGGGCTCGGTTTGAAGACGATCTCCGCTCCCTCAAGGCTGCTCACAATCCACTGACTTGCCGTCGCCTCGTCCAGCCAGACCTGTTTCTTGGCCGCCGCCAGGCCGTGCAGAGCCGCGGGGAATTCGGCATAACTTCTAAGGCTCACGTCCTTTTTCAAAACTGCCCTAACCTCCGGGCTGACTTTTTCTCCGGCCACGAAAAGCAGGGCTTCCTTCCGGGTGATGATGGCGTAGGCAATGGCCACGGGATTAAACGGGATGTCCGAGCCGCGGATGTTGAAGAGCCAGGCGACGGAGTCGAGCTGGCTGAGGATATGGGCGTCGACACCCTCAAGCGTCATCTTTTGGCGGAGTCGGTCAAGCTTAGAGCGGGCGCTCTCTCCGGCATATTTTTTTCCCAGGACGGTGACCCGCCCTGCCGGAGCAGCCGGCCGATCTTGCCAGATTGCATCCACGAGGTTGGCGGCGATCGGTCTGAGCCGGACGGATTTCGCAGCGAGCTCTTTTTCGAGCTTGGCATAATCCCGGTGGGTGATGAGTGGGGAGTCGAGGCCAAGGGTTTCACCGGGCTTTAGATTCCGGACCGTCCATTCCTGCCAAGACGGGACTCCGGGTGAACCCCACCGGAAGAGAGTGAAGCCTGCGCCCCGAAGCTCCCGCTCGGCCTGGAGATAGTAGCGCGAATCGGTCCAGAGTCCGGCGCTTTTCATCGTTACCAACGCGTCGCCCGCCGAACCCGTGAAGCCAGTGATGAACGCCCGGCGCTTCCAGAACTCCGGCACGCACTCGCTTTGGTGGGGGTCGGACCCGGGGACCAGGTAGGCCTGGATGTTGTGCTTTCTCATGAGGCGGCGCAGCCTTTCAATTTTTTCGGTCATTTTTCTTCCCCTGGCTTTCCCCAAAGGTCCTGCAGGCAAACCAGCGAGGGTGCCGCTTTTTTCCTCATCTCGATGGCCTTGACGGCGGCGCTGGCCGAGGGAATGGTTGTGTAGCAGGGTACGCGGTAGCTGAAGGCTACCCGCCGGATCTTCTGGGCGTCGCTCAGTTCCCGTCCTCCGGCCGGGGTGTTGAAGATCATCTTGACCTTGCCCCGGCTGATATCGTCGAGGATGTTCCTTCGCTCGATGTGGACCTTGCCGATGGTCTCCACCTGGAAACCGTGGCGCCGCATGTACTGGGCCGTCCCCTCAGTGGCCAGGAAGCTGAACCCGAGCAGGTCAAGCTTCTCGATCAGGTTCAGGATCTTGGGCTTGTCCTCGTCCGGCACACTGACGAAGACTTCTCCCTCCCGGGGCAGGAAAAATCCCGCTCCTTCCTGGGACTTGAGGAAGGCGAGCGGAAACTCGCGGTCGATGCCTATGGACTCCCCGGTGGAACGCATCTCCGGCCCCAAAACAGGATCGACCTCGAGGAACTTATCGAAAGAGAAGACCGCCTCCTTGACCGCATAGAGGTCGAACTTCCTCCGCGGCAGCTTGAGGTCTTTGAGCTTCTCTCCCATGATGAGCCGGGTCGCGACCTTGGCCAGGGGAATCCCGGTTGCTTTAGAGACGAAGGGCACCGTGCGCGAGGNNAAGGCGGGATGACCATGGTGGCGTCACCGGAGTGGATTCCCGCCTCCTGGATGTGCTCGAGGATCCCGCCGATGAATACATCCTCGCCGTCAGCCAGGAGGTCGACATCGAGCTCGACCGCGTTATCGATGAACTCGTCGATGAGCAGCGGGTGTTCCCTGAAGTATTCGCGGTTCCGGGAGAGGTACTCCACCATCTCCACTTCGTCGTGGATAACCTTCATCGCCCGTCCGCCCAGGACATAG
>DQHV01000334.1:9846-11891 GCA_003524335.1 Candidatus Aminicenantota bacterium
TAGGACGGCCGGACGAGCACCGGATAGCCGATCCGGCCAGCCGTGCGGAGGGCTTGAGCGGAGTTTTTAGCTAGCCCGTTCCGCGGCCGGAGAAGGTCGAGCCGTGTCAGAAACCGGTCGAACTTCTCGCGGTCTTCGGTTTCATCGATGGCCTCCGAGCTCGTCCCCAGGATTCGGACCCGGTTTTCATGGAGCCCCATCGCGATCTTGAGCGGCGTCTGCCCTCCGAACTNNGCCCTGGCCGATGCGGTTCGGCCCGGAGCCGAGGATGATGACCTTTTTCCCGGCGATGGCCGGGACTTCGTCTTCTTCCTCGTAGGTCGAATAAAAATATGGCGTCTCCGACTCGAACTCACCGGCGCAGGTGTCCACGACCTTCCAGACTGGGACAATTCCCTCTTTCTCCCGAAGCGCCCTGACTTCGCCTTCCGGCATCCCGACGAGCTGTCCGATCCTCCGGTCGGAGAAGCCCAACTCCTTGGAGCGCCGCAAGAGGGAAGGGGGGAGTGCTTTCCGCCGGCAGGACTTGAGCTCCTCCTCGAACCCGACGAGGTCTTGGATGTTCCGCAGGAAGAACGGGTCGATCCGGGTGAGGGCGGCGATCTCTTCGATGGACATGCCCAGGCGGAAGGCGTCGGCGACGAGCCAGAGACGGTCGGCGTTGGGCTGACGGAGATTTTCCTCGAGGAACGGGCGATCGCCCTTCCTGTCTGTGGGCTCGAGGCCGGAGCGACCGGATTCGAGGGAACGGATGGCCTTCTGGAGCGCCTCCTTGAACGTCCGGCCGATGGCCATTGTCTCGCCCACCGATTTCATCTGGGTAGTCAGATGCCGGACCTCTTCGGGGAATTTCTCGAAGGCGAAGCGGGGAATCTTGACGACGACGTAATCGATGGCCGGTTCAAAGCAGGCCGGCGTCTTTTTGGTGATGTCGTTTAGGATCTCGTCGAGTGTATAACCGACGGCCAGCTTGGCCGCCATCCTGGCGATCGGGAACCCGGTCGCCTTGGAAGCGAGTGCCGAGGAGCGGGAGACGCGCGGGTTCATCTCGATGACCATCAGCCGGCCGTCCTCGGGGTTAAGGGCGAACTGGATATTGGAGCCCCCGGTCTCGACGCCGATCTCCCGCATAATGGCGACCGAGGCGTCGCGCAGCCTCTGGTATTCCTTGTCGGTCAGGGTCTGGGCCGGGGCCACGGTGANNCCGGTGTGGACGCCCATGGGGTCGAAGTTCTCGATAGGGCAAACGATGACGACGTTGTCCTTCCGGTCGCGCATGACCTCGAGCTCGAATTCTTTCCAGCCGCTGATGGATTTCTCGATGAGCACGCGGGAGACCGGGCTGATGGCGAGCCCGAGTGGAACGAACCTGTGGAAGTCGTCCCAGTTATAGATGATGTTGCCTCCGGTGCCGCCCAGGGTGAAGGAGGGACGGACGACGAGGGGGAATTGGAGGCGCTCGGCGATGTCCACCGCCTCCTCGAGGTTCGAGGCATAGCCGGACTCCGGGACCTCGAGCCGGATCTTCTCCATGGCCCTGCGGAAGAGAAGCCTGTCCTCGGCCTTGCGGATCGATTCAGCGCTCACGCCTATGAGCTGGACCCGGTGTTTCTCGAGGATGCCCCGGTCGTCGAGCTCGAGGGCGAGGTTGAGCGCCTTCTGTCCGCCCAGGGTGGCGAGCAGGGAGTCCGGCTTCTCCCTCTCGATGACCCGCTCTAGGTACTCCGCGGTCAGGGGCTCGAGATAGGTCCGGTCAGCGAACTCGGGGTCGGTCATGATCGTGGCCGGGTTGGAGTTGACCAGGATGAGCCGGAAGTTCTCCTCTTTAAGCGCCTTGAGCGCCTGGGTTCCGGAGTAATCGAACTCCGAGGCCTNNTCGGCCCGGAGCCGATGATCAGGATGGAATGGATGTCCTGGCGCCGCGGCACGTCATTTCCCCTTGAAGTCGTCCATCATCCGGGCAAAATCGCGGAAGAGGTAATGGGAATCATGGGGTCCCGGTGAACTTTCCGGGTGGTACTGGACCGTGAACAGGAATTTCTCCC
>DQHV01000009.1 GCA_003524335.1 Candidatus Aminicenantota bacterium
TATAACCTGAGATGGAAATGATAGAGGCCGAGGTTGAGAAGGCACTTGGCTTGCTCTCGCTTATCCTTAAGTTTTTTGGCAATCTCCTGGGCCCGGATGTTAAGCGCAAGGAAAGCCTCCGGATCCTGTTTCCCCCACTGGGAAAGGCTCAACTGGCGGAGGCACTTGACCGTGAGTTCCGGACTTCCGGAACTTTCCGCCTGGGAGACAGCCGCGCTGAGGCTCGAAATGGATTCATCATAGCGGCCAGAAAGCCGCTCCTCCTTCCCCCGCGCGTACAGCTCCCAAGCTTTGAGAGCCGCCTGAGCCTCCTCGGCCTCCTTTTTGGCTTCGAGCCTGGTAGCCGCAGCAAGAGCCTCGGAGAAAAACTTCCCGGATTCGTCGATCCGGTTGATCGGCCAGCAGAGCCTCCCCTGCCGAACCAGGCACCAAACTTCCTTCCCGGCATCGCCCATCTCCCCGGCCAACTCGCGTGCAGAGCCGAACCAGGCAAAGGCCTCCTCGAAGCGGCCGTCTTTCCAGCTTGACTCTCCTGACTTCACCGCCTGCTGGTACCGGCTGAGCAGCTTTTCCCGGCCGTCCTGGGCCGCTACCGGACTTGGAGCCGAGACCAGAAAAATGACGATCCCCAGCCAGAAGGCTGCGAAGCGGTTCCGAGACCCGGCGCAAACAGCCATGATTTCTTTCTCATTCTACCCGAACGACCCTTAAAATCCCATTCCCGGCTTCTTGATGCCGGAGGGGATTGAAGTCATGTCATCACAAGAACCGGGATTTCTCGAGAGGGACCGGGGCCGGATGGCGGGGCGGGTTTACAGGTAGTGAGCGATCTCTTGGAGCAGTTCTTCCCTATTGCAGGGCTTGCGCAGAAAGTGCCAGCCCGAAGAGGCGTCTTTTCTTTTTTCGAGATCCTTCTCCTCGAGAGAGGAGAAAAAGATGATCGGGATATCCCGGGTCTTCGGGTCATCCTTGAGCCGCGAGGCGACCAGGATTCCATCCAGGCCGGGGAGAACGATATCCAGGATCAGCAGGTCCGGCCTCTTATTTCTCGCCAGGTTGAGGGCGTCTATTCCGTTGCTGGCCGGGATGACCGCATATCCGGCGCCGGACAATACTTTGTCCAGCATTCTCAGCGTCATCTCGTCATCTTCTACGACCAGGATGCTTCTCGTCCGGATCTTAGCTCTTTTCTGGGCCATCCCCGTCCCTCCCCGATTTCCATAGAAAGATTCCTGCCCGATGGACGAAAGAGGCGAAGCCGTTTGGCAGCTTCTATTTTTGGGTGAACGCATACAACTTTACTATTAATAAGAGACGTGCGAAGGGCAGGTTTTTTAGCACTTTTTTTTATTCTTTTTAATATTTCCCGCGGCGGCAATTGAACTTTTTGCCCGTTTGAGGTGTACTAAATACCGATGGGTTTCTTTTTAGCCTTTCGAGATCGCCCGAATGATCGTCCCATCCCAAACCACAAAGGAGGACAAATGGACACTCCCAGACGCGATCATCCGATGGACAGGCGGAGCTTTTTAAAGAAAGGGATGCACACCGGAGCACTGGTTGTCTCCTTCCCTATCTGGAAGCATTTCGCTGGAAAAGATAGCGATTCACTCCTGGCCGCGGAAGCCGGTCTGCCGGGCGGCCTGGACAAGGACGGCCTGCGAAAGCTTCTGGAGGTCTGCCTCGGCCGGGGCGGCGAGTTCGCCGAGGTCTACTACGAGCGAACCGTCACCAACAGCCTTTCTCTGGACGAGGATAAAATCACTAGGGCGACCCGCGGCCTGGACATGGGCGTCGGGTTCCGGGTCCTCCAGGGTGAAAAGACGGGTTACGCCTTCTCGGACGACCTGGATTTCGCCCGGCTCAAGGAGGCGGCCGAAACGGCCGCCCTTATCGCCTCGGGCGCAGTCCGGCAGAAGCCCGCGACATTCACGCCCCTCTCCCCTCCTTCCTATTACCTGGTCAAGGTTCCCCCCGACACCATTGCCTCGAAGGATAAGGCGGCGCTACTCATCAAGGCCAACGCGGTGGCTCGCGCCCATGACAAGCGGATCACCCAGGTGGGCGTTAGCTTCTACGATACCAACAAAAAGATAAGAATCGCCAACTCCGAGGGTCTGCACGCCGAGGACGTCCAGACCCTTTCCTGGTTCGGCGTGAACTGCGCTGCCCTGGAGGGGAAGCAGCGGAGCATGGGTTACGAATCCAAAGCCGGTTCTTACGGCTTCGAGCATTTCGACCTGGCCCTGGCCGAGGAATTCGGCCGCAAGGCCGCCGAGATGGCCATCCGGACTCTCCCGGCCGATGATGCGCCGGCCGGCGAGTTCCCGATCGTCATCGCCGCCGGCTATGGGGGGATCTTTTTCCACGAGGCCATAGGCCACAGCCTCGAAGGCGACGGCATACGGAAAAAGACTTCCTGCTTCTGGGACAAGCTGGGCCAGCCGATCGCCTCATCCGTCGTCACCCTGGCGGACGACGGAACCTACAAGGGCGCCTGGGGGGCCGTGAACATCGATGACGAGGGCTGTGTCGGCAAAAACACCGTGCTCATCGACAAGGGCAAGTGCGCCGCTTTCATCCAGGATAAGCTCAACGCCAAGCTGATGAAGGTGGGGCAGACCGGAAACGGCCGCCGCCAATCCTACCAGTTCTACCCCATACCGCGAATGACCAACACCTACCTGCACGCCGGCGAGTCGAAGCCCGAGGACATCGTCAAGTCTGTGGACAAGGGCCTGTACATCGCCAAGATCGGAGGAGGCAACGTCAGCTCGGTCACAGGGAGGTTCGTCTTTTCGGTGACCGAGGGCTACATGATCGAGGGCGGCAAGATCGCCCAGCCGCTCAAGGGGATCATGCTCATGGGCAGCGGCCAGGAGGTGCTCAAGAACATCTCGATGGTCGGCGACGACCTCATGGTCATCGGCGGGGGGACCTGCGGCAAGGACGGCCAGTCCAAGCCGGTCGGTTTCGGCAACCCCACCCTCAAGGTGGACAAGATTACCATCGGCGGGAAAAAGGCGTAAGGGAGGAAGACCATGGACTTCAAGAGAATCGGCGAAGACGTCATCAAGAAAGCGATCAAGGCCGGCGCCGATGAGGCGGAGGCTGTCCTCGAAAACGTCAAGGAATTCAACGTCAACGTGAGAAAAGGAGAGGTGGAGACCCTCCAGAAATCCGTCTCCAAGGGACTGGGCCTGCGGGTGTATATCAACAAGGCTCTGGGGTTCGCCTACACGTCCGATTTGTCCCCCGAAGCCCTGGAGGAGACGGTCAAAAGGACGGTCGACCTGGCCAAGATCACCGAAGCCAAACCCTGGCAGGGTTTGCCCGAATTCGGGCCGCAGCCCCTGGCCGAGCTCAATCTCCACGACGCCGAGCTGGCCGGCGTGCCGGACGAAAAAAAGATCGCCATCGCCAAAGAAGTCGAGGGGATCGCCATGGCCCAGGATAAACGGATCACCAACAGCGAAGGCGGGTCATTTTCCAACACCGAACGGGAAGCCGGGCTCTTCAACTCCAAGGGAATCTCCTACACCCTGAAGGAGACCAGCTGCGGGTTCAGCGCCTATGTGATCGCCGGCGAGGGCGACAACATGCAAGGAGGGGGATGGTCGAGCTACAAGAGGTTTTATAAAGAGCTGGCGGCGGTGGAGGATGTCGCCAAGAGGGCGGCGCAGAGGGCGGTGGAAATGCTGGGGGCAAAGCCCGTCGAAACGCAAAAGGTCCCGGTGATCTTCGACCGCTACGCCGCGCCGTCTTTCTGGATGGGAATCCTGTTCGCCCTCGACGGCGACGCGGTCTTCCGGAAGACGACCTTCATGACCGACATGCTGGATAAGCCGATCGCCTCTCCGCTCATCACCATCCACGCNNTGGAGAAGCCGATCGCCTCCCCTCTCATCAGCATCCACGACGACCCGACCATACCTCGTTTCTTGAGCTCGGTGCCGTTTGACGGCGAAGGCAACATCACCCGGAAGAACACCATCATCGACAAGGGCATTCTCAAGACTTTCTACTACGACTCCCAGACGGCCCGGAAGGCCGGAGTCAAGGTCCATACCATGGCCCGGCGGGGCGGGTACAAGGGAGGTCCCTCGGCGGGATTCCTTTGTATCATGGTGGAGAACGGGAAGGACAGCCCAGCGGCGCTGTTCAAGGACGTCAAGGAAGGGCTCCTGGTAACCGGGATGAGAGGAGCGGGGACCGATGTTACCACCGGGGCGTTCTCGGTCGGGTGCAGCGGTTTCTGGATCGTCGACGGCGCCAAGGCCTTCCCCGTAGACGGCGTAACCCTGGGCGGCACAACGCTCGATATCCTCAAGGCGATCGATAAGGTCGCCGATGACCGGGACCTTCGCGGCGGCCTGAACAGCCCGTCGTTTAGAGTGGCCGAAATCACCGTCGGCGGTAAGAAGGCGTAGTCAACCACGGACTTGGTCGGAAAAAGGCTTTTTACAGTTTTTGGCTTCATCATCGGGTTGGCATCCGGAACCAACCCTGCGGATACGTCTCTTCAGATAAAACTCAATCAGCTGCTTGAGATCGGCCGGGAGGAGCTGCTTTTCGGCTCGATCGCCTCGGTCTGCGAAGATGGACAATCTAATTTCTATGTGCTCGACCGGCTGGAACAGAAGGTCTTCAAATTCTCCCCCGACGGCCGCCTGCTGATAAAGTTCGGCCAAAAGGGCCAGGGACCCGGGGATTTCCAATCTCCCGGCCAGATCGTCTTCACGTCCCAGGGCGAGCTGGCCGTACTCGAGGACCTCTTCTATGTTTCATTCCTCAAAACCGACGGCACGTTCATCCGCCGCCTTGACCTCAACGGCCGGCTGGGCCTGGGCTTCATCGGCCCCGACCGGTTTTACGGCTGGATCTGGCGGCCGGAAGACCAACAGCAGTTGCTGGTTGACGCCAAGAACAACATCCTGCGGACTTTTCACGCCATTGCCAAGGACCAGTTCTCGGTCAACCTGCCCGACGAGACGGGCCGGGCTGTGATGTTCAATTACAGCAACGACATTTACGTCCCGCAGTTTCTGTATGCCCACGGCGGCGGCCTCAGCGCCGTCGGGATCAGCGACCGGTATGAGATCGCGCTGCTGGATGAGAGCGGCCAGCCAGTCGCCTCGATAAATCGTGATCTGAAAACTCAAAAGTTCAGCGCCGGAGAAAAGGGCTATCTCGAGCGCGAGCTCCAGGAATTCGCAAAATCCAAGGGATGGCCTAACCGTGTGGCCCGCGAGCTCGGCAAGAAAATCCCCTCGCTCAAAAACATAATCAATTCGGTCCGGATCTCACCGGAAAATGTTTTCGTCTTCCGTTTTCTCCCGGACATCACCGCCAAGGAGGCTCATTTGCCCGTCGACATCTTCACGCTGAAGGGCGAGTTCCTGGGGACGGCAGAGCTCCCCGAGATTCCCCTTTTT
>DQHV01000182.1 GCA_003524335.1 Candidatus Aminicenantota bacterium
CGGTCGATTCCCGGCTCGGGCTCGGGCAGGGATTCGACGTCTACGATGATAAGCTCGCTGAGGGCCAGGCCTTCAAGCCGTTGAATGCGGAGAGGAAAGCGGAGAAGGTTTACGCGGCCTTCCGCCGCTGGTTCGAAAGCGTTGAGAAGCCGCCCTTTTTCTGCTGGGTCCATTTCTTCGACCCCCATCTCCCTTATGATCCGCCGGCACCTTACAGCGTCGATTTTGCCGACAGTCCCTATGACGGCGAGATCTCTTACATGGACCAATATGTCGGCCAGGTTATCGCCGCCCTGCGTGAGAAAGACCTCCTCTCCCAAACCCTCATCGTCCTGGCCGGAGACCACGGCGAGGCTTTCGGCGAGAAGGTCGAGACCGGTCACGGCGTCTTCCTCTACGACGGAACGCTCAAAGTCCCGCTGATCTTTCAGGCCGAGGGACACCTGCCCAAAGGCGCTGTCATCAAGTCCCGGGTTCGACTCATCGACATCGCCCCCTCGATCCTCGATCTGCTCGGCCTGTCTGTGCCGAGTGAGATCCAGGGAATGAGCCTCCTGCCTTACATGGCCGGACGCGAGAAAAAAGACCTGAGCACCTATCTGGAAACCTACTTTCCCCGTGAAAACTACGGCTGGTCGGAGCTCACCGGATTCGTGGACGGCGACTGGAAATACATCAAGGCGCCCAAGCCGGAACTCTATAACCTGAAGACCGACCCCCAGGAGACGCAGAACCTCCTCGGCCAAGAAGGCAGGAATGCCGAACTGCTGAGGGAGCGTCTGGCGGAGACCAGCGCCAAATACTCGTCCGGGTTCACCGCCTCCAAGCGGAAGCTGAATTCTGAGGAACGGGAGAAACTGCGTTCGCTGGGCTATGTCGACCAGACTGCGGCCGCTCCCTCGGGTCCTCTCCCTGACCCCAAGGACATGGTGGACGAGCTCCGGATGAACCAGAGGGCCGAGACCCTGGAGATGGAAGGGAACACCACCGAGGCCGCCAAGGTCTACAGCCGGATCCTCGACCTCAACCTGCGGTCCCCGGTCAACTATGTCAACCTCGCCCTCATCCAGGCCAAGATGAACCATTTCGACGAGGCCGTCCGGATCCTTGAGCGCGGGATCGCCGCCCTCCCCGGCTCGGTGACCCTTCTTTCTCGGCTGGCCCACACTTACATGGCCATGGGCCGACTGCAGAAGGCGCTGGACGCCTGGCAGGCCGTGCTGGTCATCGACCCGGACTATTTCGACGCGCTGCTCGCCTCTGCCTGGATCCTCGACCTCATGGGGAAGAAGGAGGAAGCCCGGGGTTATTTCGAAAAGGCTCTAGCGGTCGAGCCGGAGAACAAGTTCCTCCGGAAAAACTATGCTCTGAACCTGGCCACAATGGGGAACCTGAAGGAGGCGATCGGTATCTATGAACGCCTCAAACAGGATTTCCCCGATGACTATGAGGTCCTCCAGGACCTGGGGATCGCTCTTGGCTACGCCGGCGACATAAACGGGGCCATCGAAAGCCTGAAGGCCGCCGTCGGACTCCACCCGACTCCGGTCGCCTACTACAACCTGACCGTAGCCCTGAAAAAGATCGGGAAGATCGATGAGGCGGTCATATACCTGAAACTCTACCTGGCTAACCCGGAGGATGAACCCGAGGACAAGATCCGCGGGGCCCAGCAAGAGCTTCTCGTCCTGGAGAAGCTCCTCCAGTAACCGCCTTATCCGGGCTTACTTTTTGATCTTGTCCAGGTACTCGAGGATACTCTTCACCTGGGCGGCCAGTTCTCCCTCGGGCTCGAGGGTTAAAAATTTCGTGAAATTCTCTTTGGCCTTCTCGTAATCCGTTTTGTTCAGGAAGACCAGGCCGAGCTTGTGGTAGGGAGGAGCCCAGTCCGGCTTGATCTCCGTCGCTTTGGTGAAGTACTGGATGGCCTCGTCCAGCTTCTGGTTGGAGAAGAAGATCTCTCCGACGGTGTAGGCCAGGCTCTCGTTGTCCGGGTTGGTGTCGATCGATTGCTTGAAAAAAACCTGGGCGTTGGCGAGGTCGTTCTTCCTCAGGTAGCAGTCGCCGATGGCCGCCAAACCCTTGGCGGTCACCTGCTGTCCGGTTTTCTCGTCCGCCTTGGCTTCCTCGACGGCCTTGGTGTAAATTTCGATGGCCTTGTCGAGCTCGCCTTTTTCGCGGTAGCAGTCTCCGATGAGCAGCTGAACCTGGTAGGCCTTGGGGTTTTGGGCCAGAAACTGCTCCAGGATGGCCAGAGACTGGTCGTACTGCTTCTCGTTGAAGAACTTGGTGGCCTGCTCGATATAAGCCAGGGAGGCCTCGTCGGTGATGACGGCATCCTTGTCGATCTCCGGTTTTTTCAGTCGCAGCACGCACCTGGGATTCTTCTGGAGCTGGCTGATGAAAATCGTCGTGGTCGTCGGGATGTACCCCTCGGCGCTCACCGTCACCTGCCAGTTGCCCGAGCCCAGGTCGATCATCGCCCAGGCACCGTCTTTGTCGGTCGTCTCCACACGCTGCGTCGACTCCTTCGCCAGAAGCTCTAATACCACCTTGGCCCCGGCGATCGGGTTTCCGGCTTCATCCAGGGCCAGGCCTTGAACCCGGCCCTTTCCCCGCCCCCCTTGGGCGGCCGCAGGCTGAGCGCCGATGAAGAACGATAGGACGAGTGCAACAGAAAATAGCCATCGGAAAGTCCTCATGAATGCCTCCGTTCTCTTTATCCAGTCAATTCAATTTTATACGTTTTCTGACCTGGTTCTGGTCGGTCGAGTTTTTTAAAGTCAAGGCGACCTGATAATCTCCGGGTTCGAGCTCGAGGGGGATCTCGGCCAGCCATTCCCGGCCGCCGAGTTCCTTGAGTTGCTCTCGAGTCAGCTCCAGGGGATACGTCTTTGTCCCTTCCTGGATCTTTTTATCGGCCCCGTCGTAGACCTCCCAGGTGAGCTCGAGGCTCGCCTTGAATTCCTTTCCTTCGGCGGAGAACCAGATGTCCTTGTAGGGGATGGAAATAATGATGAGCCTCTTCAGGTCCGATGTTTTCCGGACATCGACTTTAAAATCGATAAGGGACTTACCCTGGCCAACCGTCTCCTGGGACCGGAGCTGCATCTGGGCGTTGTTGATTTCGGCGATCTGGCGGGCGCTCTCGGGGACGAGCTCGAAGTTCCCGTTCCAGCGGGAGTCGACAAAATACAGCCGATAAAAGCCGTAGTACCAGACCTCGCTCGGCTGACTGTAGAAGCTATAGCCCCGGGGGTAGGTATCCCGCTGTTCGGGAGGCCCCAGCAGGATATAGATCCGTCCCCGGTCGGTCAGCCAGCCGGATGTCCCACCTTCCAAGAAGAGATGTTTCGCCTCGGCGATCCGTTTCAGGTACTCAGTCTTATACTCGTTGACTTCCGTGCTGGGGTCGAGGTCCCGCCTCTTCCAGAACTCGTCGATGAACCGGGACCGCTCTGAGGGAGGGAGGGCGAGAAAGGCCTTCTTCTCCTGGCCGCTGATGATGTAGCGGACGCTGGAGAGAAATTCCTGCTCTTCAGGAGCCAGGTTTTTGGGTGCTCGCGCCCCGGCGCAGGAGAGAAGAAAGATCAAGCCGAAGCCAAGTATTGCCCACCTGATTCTCATTTTTTCTCCTTAAGAGACTCCAGCTTTTTTTTGAGATCTTCCTGCGTGGGGCTGATTTCCAAAGACCTCTGCCAGGCGATCCGGGCTTCTTCCCAATTTCCGAGTTGGTAGTAGCAGTCGCCGACCGAGTTGAGCACGCTGATGTTGGCCCCAAAATGGGCCAGGTACTCTTTATAGCGGGAAATGGCCTCGGCCAGCTCACCCAGCGCCTGGGAGGCCTGGCCGAGGTAGACTAGAAAATCGTATTGCTGTTCGGTCTGGAGGAACGGGCCGGCCACTTCTTTGAGCCTCTGGTATTCCTTGTCCTCTATGAGAATGCGGCAGTAATCCAGAGCATACTGGCTCACCGCGGGATTCCGGCGGTAGGCTTCCGCAAGCAGCCGTTTGGCCCGGTCCCTGTCCTTGCCGTTCAGAAACTGGTTCCCCAGGATGTTGGCGAAGACCGGGTCTGCGGAGGGAGGGAGGGGGAGGGAGAGAACCCAGGGCCGGGGCAGCACGGGCAGGTGAGAAATAACGAAGTCGGCCTGCTCGAACAGGACTTCCTTCTGGCTCCGGTCCAGGAGCGAGACCCTGATCCTGTAGTAGGCTGACGTCAGTCCGGCCAGGGAAATTTCCTCCATTATGTTCGCCTTATCGGGGACGTCAGCCAGGGGCTTGGTGGTCGAAGTGATTTTTTGGTCCTCTTTGGAGATCGTGAACTCGAGGACCCCGCTGTCCCTGAGGTCTTGGTTCAGCCCATGGAGCTGGAAGTACGCATAGAGCCTATCTTGAGTGGAGAAGTCGTTCCTCGGCGAGGGCACGAGCTGGGTGTCCCCGATCAGGAAAGGTTTGTTCTGTCCCCGATAGGCCGAATTCGGGATGACCTTGTTGGCCAGGACGAGACGGCTGAAGCCGAGAGCCGATACGGGGGGAACGGTGATGTCCCGCTCCAGGGACGTGAACTCCTTGGACATCGTGTTCTTGAGGAGGATGTTGAGTTTGTAGCGGCCCTCGATGAGCGGGAAGAGGTCCTGGAAGCTGAAGAGCTTGGGCCGGACGCTCTCGACCTGTTCCCGGCTGAAGTCGATGGGGATGGTCCGGTCGAATTGGTAGATCGTGTTTCCAGCCAGGTCCGTGGCCTTGCCGTTGACCTCGAGGTTGGCCCGGAAACGATCGCCGGCCTGGATGAAGGTGAGCTTGGCCGGCTCGATGAGGTAATGGACGAAGGCGATGCCGCTCTTTTCATGGAGGACCGCGGCGAAGTAATCGTTGTCGATGTAGTTGGCCGTGTAATCGACCTCGACGACATCCTTGTAAGCCAGCAGCTTCTCGGCGTAGGCATCCTTGACTGACTCTCTAGGCATGCTGGGNNCTCTTCGGGCAGGAAGGAGAGCGAGACGTCGGCGATGGTGGGCTCCACGTTCATGAGTTGGTTATAGGCCGTGGCATAGTCGGCCGAGTCGCCCTTGAAATGAATCAACAGGCTGGCCGGCCCGTCCCGGACCGGAGAGTAAAGTTCATATTCGCCGGTCCCTGATTTCTTCCAGAACATGATGTAGAACGAATTGGGAATGTTGTACTTGGCCATGCCGTCATAGAACCAGATGACCACCGGGTAGATCTCGGTCAGGTTCTCGTAGCGCTCGATTTGCTGGGGCTGTCCGAGGATGATGAAGAACCTCCCCATGTCACTCCGCCAGCCGGCGCCCGGACCTTCCCTTCCCAAGAACTGGTTGGCGTAGGCGACCCGCTTGTAGTGTTCGACCCGGAACTCGTTCTCCGGAGTGAGGATGTCGGGGTCGCGCTGTTTCCAGAACGCCTCGATGAAGATCTCCCTTTCGCGGTCGGTCTCCAACTGCAGGAAGACCTCCTTTTCCTTGGGCGTTATGATATAAACGACCTCTGCTTCAAGCCATGTCCGGTAGGTCGGCGGGAGGTCCTTGGATGATTTCTTTTTCTGGGCGAAAGCGAACGAGAAGGTCCCCAGGACCAATAAGGCAGTCAGGAGGCAGAAAACAGCTTTTCTCTTCACCGTCATATTATACAACTTTCGCCCGGCCTTGAAAACGGCTTCTTTATTGGTATTGTGCGCCCCGGAGAGATGGTCTATAATCACCCAATACCCTAGGCGGAGACGAAGATGCCCGACAAGCCGGACTTCAAGAGCACGCTCAACCTCCCCCAGACAGCCTTCTCGATGAAGGCGAAGCTCGCCCAGAAAGAGCCCGAGATGCTCAGGAGATGGACGGCCATGGACCTCTATGGCCGAATCCTCAAGAAACGGGGGAATTCTCCGACTTTTGTCCTCCATGACGGTCCGCCATACGCCAACGGCCGGATCCACCTCGGCACCGCCTTGAACAAGATCCTGAAGGATTTCATCGTCAAGACCAAGACCATGCAGGGCTATCTGGCGCCCTATCTTCCGGGCTGGGACTGCCACGGCCTGCCCAT
>DQHV01000003.1:0-234 GCA_003524335.1 Candidatus Aminicenantota bacterium
GCGACAGCGACTACACACGGCTGGCCACCCGGATTCGCGAACACGGAGTCTTCGTCATGGGCATCGGCAAGAAATCGACGCCCAAAGCCTTCGTCAATGCCTGCAATATTTTTATCCAAACCGAGAATTTGGCCCCTCCGCAGCAGGCGCCAAGAGGCAGGAGAGATGCCAAAGCCCCCGAAATCAAGAGCGAGAAACCCAAAGAACTCGACCCCCTGCCGTTGCTTAAAGGCG
>DQHV01000003.1:256-13805 GCA_003524335.1 Candidatus Aminicenantota bacterium
GCCTTGGCTTCGATCTGGCGGATGCGCTCACGAGTCACCTTGAAGACATCGCCCACTTCCTCCAAGGTGTGCTCCTTGCCGTCCATCAGCCCGAAACGCAGCTTCAGCACCTCCGCCTCTCTCTCGGTGAGACTGTCCAGGGCATGCTCGATCTGTTCCCGCAGGTTGCGATGGATGACGGCTTCCTCTGGGGAAGGGCTTGTCTTGTCTTCGATGAACTCTCCCAACCGGCTGTCCTCTTCGTCGCCAACGGGCGCGTCTAGCGAAACGGACTCCTGAGAGGCCTTGATGATCTCCCGGACCTTGGCCACGGTCAGCACCATCTTCCGGGCGAGCTCTTCATGGGTCGGTTCCCGCCCCTTTTCCTGGACGCTGGCCTGGACGAGCTTCTTCAGCCGGTTGATCGTCTCCACCATGTGTACGGGGATGCGGATGGTCCGCGCCTGATCGGCGATGGCCCGCGTGATGGCCTNNATCCACCAGGTGGCGTAGGTGGAGAACTTATATCCCCTCCTGTAGTCAAATTTCTCCACTGCCCTCATCAGCCCGATGTTCCCCTCCTGGATCAAGTCCAGGAATCCCAGGCCGCGATGGGTGTATTTCTTGGCGATCGAAACGACCAGCCTCAGGTTGGCCTCGACCAGCTCTTTCTTGGCCCGGTCCCCAAGCTGTTTCCCGAGGCTGATCTGGCGAAGGATCTCCCCAGACTGCTCGCAGTTAATCCCGAGCTCGTCCCGGCTCTTTCTCAGGAGTTTCTTGACTTCGGCCAGACGCTTCTGGAGGTCAGCCCGCCTTTGTCGGTCCTTGATCCGGCGCAGGCTCGACTCCAGCTCTTCCCGCGTTTCAGCCAGATCGCAGAATCCCTCGAAGCGGGAGCGCATATGCTCGATGATTCTCTCGAGGCGGGCCGGCCAGATGCTCAGCTGCTTGATCAGGTGGATGATCTTGACCACGAGACGGCCGCGGGCGCAGGCGTTCTTTTTCCGCGGCGGGATCTTTTCCAGCACGGAATTTGTCTGGCGGAGCTTTCTAAAGATCCTGACCAAGCCCTCTTTCCGGAACGCCAGCCTGTCTTCCTCGATGTCTTCGCCGCAGTCGAAGATCTGCGGCATGGCCTGGATATCCTGCTTGATCGCCTCCTCCAACGACAAGAGCTCGGTCATTAGAAGGCGGGTCCTGGTCAACGCCTTCATAATCGTACTTTGGCCCTTCTCGATCTGCTTGGCCAGGCCGATCTCTCCTTCCCGGGTGAGAAGGGAGATGCTTCCCATGTCCCGGAGATAGAGCTTGACCGGGTCGGTCGTCCNNCTTGGCCTCGTCCTTGAATAGAGTGGCCAATCTCTCGAAATCGTCCTCCAGGTCCATCCCATCGCGGAAACGCGGGTCGCCGCGATCGAACGGAGGATAATCCCGTTTTATTCCAGCCAAATCAACACCTCATCCGGTTTTCAAGCTGCAATTCCCCTTTCCTATAACACATCTTCTGGCGAATCTGTTGCCCTGGAAAACCGATTTTGGGGCCATTTTCCCAAAATCAATCGGAAAAATCAAATCCTTTCGTCTTATTGACTTTTCTCCTTCTATTCTGATATTAGCTAAATATAAGGGAGTCGTCGAGAGAGGAAAGGAACACATGAGAATCGTGGCCAGGCATAAGAACGACATCGTTATCTTTGACTTGGAGGGAGAGATCAAGAGGTCGGATATCACCGACTTGACGCTCCATCAGCTGGTCAAAGAGCAACTCGATGGCGGGAAGCGGAAGATCCTCCTCAATTTCGACGCGGTGGAATTCATCGACAGCTTCGGGGTGGGCGAAATCCTGGCCAGCTACATCTCCACCCACAACCTGGGGGGGAAACTGAAGCTGGTAAAGATATCCAAGAAGCTGTTTCTCATCTTCCAGGTCACGATGTTGACCAAAGTGCTCGACATCTACGAGGAGGAAGAAACCGCTTTGAAGAGCTTCTTCTAGCCTATGGCGGCTGTGTCCTCCTCCTGATACAATTAGCCTATGGCGAAAAATCGCCTTCGCGCCGCGCTCTCCCGCGTCGCGGACATCAAGCCCGGAGAAGAGGTCATTGCCGTCTTCCTCTTTCTCTACTTCTTTTTCATCACCTCACCCTATTACATCATCAAAAGTCTCCGCAACGCCAGTTATCTGAGCGGGTTGGGCGACGAAAACCTGCCTCTGGCCTATTTTCTGACCGCCATCCTGATGGGTTTCATCGTCAACTTCCACAGCCGTCTCCAGGTCAGGCTGCCGCGGTCACGGCTGATCATCTTCAGCCTGGTCTTCTTTTTCTCGAACATCGTCGTCTTCTGGTGGCTGTCCGGGCAAGGCTGGAAATGGGTCCCGGTTGTTTTCTGGGTTTGGGCGAATATATTCGCCATCGTCCTCGTGACGCAGTTTTGGTTCCTGGTCAACGATGTCTTCAACCCCCGCGAGGCCAAGCGGATGATCGGTTTTATCGGAAGCGGCGCTCAGCTAGGGGCCATCCTCGGCGGGGTACTGGCCGGCGTATTGGCAAGAAAGGCGGCCTGGCTGCTTTTGCCCCTGGCTGCGGGGATGCTGGGCTTGGGCATTCTTGTAGTCTCGGGCGTTTTCAGATGGCAGCGGCAGCAGACCGATAAGATCGACAGTGAGGCTAGAGACAAAGCGGCCAAATCGACCAAGGTGGGCTTCCGCGATGCGTTTGATACGACTCGGCAGAGTCCCTACCTCATGCTCCTGGCCGGAATCATGATGGTCACCCTGGTCGTCTCGACCCTTATCGACTGGCAGTTCAACAGCATCGTCAGTTTCAAGGTGGAAGGGAAGAACAACCTGACGTCGTTTTTTGGCTATTTTAACGCCGGGGCCATGTTCTTCGCCTTTCTTTTTCAGCTCCTCCTGACCAGCCCGATTATCAAGGCCTTCCGCATCCGCGGGGCCTTGTTGCTCTACCCCCTCATCCTCTTCCTGGGCACGGGCGGCATCGGCCTGGCCGCTTTGGCCGGCCTTATCCCGCTTGTCCCCGCCATCCTTATCAAGGCGAGTGACAAGAGCCTGGCCTATTCGCTCAACCAATCCGTCCGGGAACTGCTCTATATTCCCATTTCGCCCGAACAAAAATACAAAACCAAGATATTCATCGACATGTTCCTGAACAGGTTCGCCAAGGGACTCGGTGCCGTCATCCTGGCTGTTCTGCTCTGGCTCGTTCCCAGAGCGCCCGGAGCGCAGGGTGGACAAGGGGCCATCCGATATATCAGCCTGATCGTCCTGGCCATTATTGCCGTCTGGGTATTTCTCAACTTCCGAATCGGCCGCGAATATGCCAACCTCGTTAAGTCGAAGCTGGAAAAACAGTACGAGCGGGGCGACCTGCTCGTCGCCCAGCGGCTCGATGTGGACTATACCAAGCTGGTTTTTGACACCGTGGAAAGCAAGAATCGAAGCTCCGTGCTTTATGCCATGAACCTCTTTGACCTGATCCGTCAAGACAAGCTCACGCCGGAGGTCAGGAAACTCATCTCCTATCGAGCCGACGAGATACGGGCAGCCTCCTTAGGGGGAATGTTTGAGCAGACCGAGACGGGCTTGGGCCCAAAGACGGAAGACGAATTGAGCGAAGACGTCCTGAAAAAAGACGTCCAGGAGATCATGAGCCTGGATGTTTACCAGGACGTGATGAAGGACTACCTCGAAAAGACGCTGGCAGACAAGAGCGCCGGCGCGGAAGTAGCCCGGATGGAGGCGGCCAAAGCAATCGGGTTCATGGATTCCCGGGCGCCCCTGGTCGGAAAACTGGAAGACCTTCTTGAGGACGGGTCCCCCGACGTCAACCGCTATGCGATCCAGAGCGCCGCGGCGCTCAAGCGAAGGGTGGATGTCCCGGTCCTCGTTCAAAAGCTCAAGAGCCCGGCCCTTCGGGAAGATGCCCTGGACGCCCTCCGGAAATTCGGGCCCCGGATCGCCGGGACGATGGCCGATTACCTCGCCGACCGGGGGGAAGATAACGAGCTCAGGAAGACGGCGGCGGCGATCCTGGCGAGCATCGGAACCCAGGAGGCGGCCGATTACCTGAGTTGGGAATTAACCGGGGCGGGGGTCGCTCTGTTGGACGAGATCATCGATGCCCTTGATCGGATCCGGACGGCTGATCCCCGGATCCGGTTTCCTGGGGAGACTATTAGACTAACGATCTCTAAGGTAACCAGCCTCTATTGCCGAGATCTGGTCGATCTCCACAGTGGGGCCGAGCCGCTTGGGGAGGACGCCAGCCGCCGTAGAGAGAAGCAGCTCTCTGACTCGCTCTGGAACATTTTTAAGCTTCTTGGGCTCATCTATCCCCAGGAAGACATGATTAAGGCCTACCAGAACCTGAAAGTCGGGACCAAGGATTCCATGGCCTACTCTCTGGAACTTCTGGACAATATCCTGGAGCGGGATATCCGCGAGGTGGTATTCCCTGTCGTCGAGGACCTACCTCTCGAGGAAAAGGTGAAAAAGTGCCGGAGTCTCCTGGCCAGTCTCGGGGAAGGGAAGGACAGGAATGGTCGAGATTAGGAAACCCGAGTATTCCCCGCTCTCTCTCCTGATGTTCGCCTATTTCTCCCTGGTCACCTTCTCCATCTATGTCGTCAAGCCGGCCAAGGAGTCCCTTTTCCTCGATTATCTCACCAAGAAAAGGCTGCCCTATGCCTTCCTCCTGACGGCGATCCTGATGGGGCTGGCCGTCTCCCTGAATTCCCGTCTTTTGAGGAGGGTCAACAGACCTCTCTATATCAGTTCTACTTTGAGTTTCTTTGCCGTCAGCGGCCTGGTCTTTTGGGTGTTCATCCGGGGAACCTCGCCCTGGCCGTGGACCTTCCTCCTCTTGTACTCCTGGGGCGATATTCTGATGGTGACGGCGATCACGCAATTTTGGATCTACGTCAACGATCTTTTCAGGCCCCGCGAGGCCAAACGGAAGGTCGGTTTTCTGGTCAGCGGTGGACTGCTGGGCGGGATCGCGGGTTCGCTCGTTGCCCGGTTCAGGCCGTTTCAGTTGCGGACCGAAAGCCTGGTCCTTGCCGGCCCGGTCCTCCTCATGTTCTGCATCGTGATCGTCCTTGTTGTCCAGAGGATCTCGCGCCAAGAAGCAAAAGACGGGGAGAAGGCCGCCGCGCCCAAGAGGGAAAAAGTGGGATTTGCCCAGAGCCTGGCCCTTCTCCGGAAAAGCCGATATCTTCTTCTCCTGAGCGGCCTGATCCTCTCTGCCATCATCGTCTCCAACCTGGTGGATTTCCAGTTCAAGTCCGCGGCCGAGATCCGGTTTCCGGAGAGGGACGCCCGGACCTCGTTCCTGGCTACGTTCTATCTCGTCATCCTGGTCGTTTCTTATTTATTCACGGTCCTCCTGACTTCGCGTATCCTTAAGAATTTCGGGATGCGGATCGCCCTCCTCATCCTGCCTTTTCTCCTGCTGCTTTGCTCTCTCACCATTTTCTTTATACCCGCGGCCGGAATGATCTACTGGGCGGTGGCTATCAAGGGAGTGGACAAGAGCCTCTCTCATTCACTCTCCCAATCAGTCCGTGAGGTTCTCTACATTCCTGTCCCACCAGACATCAAATACAAAGCCAAAGTTTTTATCGATATGTTCCTGAACAAATTTGCCGACGGCCTGGCCGGGTTGGTGCTGATCGGCATCTTCGCTTTCATCGATCTCTCTGGCGGGGACGTCAGCCTGATGCGGGACGTCAGCCTGGTCATCATCGTCTTCATCGTGGTCTGGGTCTGGTACGGCCTTCGCGTCACGCGGGAGTATGTGACCATAGTCAAGAACAACCTGCACATCAAATGGCGTGACGCCGACAAGCTCATCACCGAGAAGATCGATGTCGACATGACCAAGGCGGTCTTCGACACGCTGCAGAGCCGCGAACGGAGCTCGGTCCTCTATGCCATGAACCTGTTCGACCTCATCAAGAGGGAAAAACTGACTCCCGAGCTCAAGAGTCTAATCTCGATCAAGGGCGACGAGCTCCGCGCCCGCTCCATGGACTCGCTCCTGGATGTCACGGGCGAATCACTCCTTCCCGAATTCGATGACTCTCTGGAGCCCGAGGAGATGGACGCTCAGATACGGGAGATCATGGCGCTCGATGTCTACCAGGAGCTGATCAGGGAGAAGATTGAAAAAGCGACGCGCGAGAAAGGCGGCCGGGCCGAGGTCTCCAGGATGGAAGCGGCCAAGGTCATGGGGATGATGGAGCCTGGAGTCCCGTTGCTGAAGGAGCTCAAGAAGTTGCTCCAGGACGAGTCACCGGAGGTCGTTCGTTATGCCGCGGCGAGCGCCGGCCGGCTGAAAAAAAGGGAGTTAGTGCCGCTCCTTCTGGACCACTTGGGACGCCCGGCCACCCAGGAATCCGCGGTCCAGGCTCTGCGGCTCTATGGCGACGCGATCGTCGGAACTCTGAAGGACTATCTGAGCGATCCCCAGGAAAACATCCGGGCCCGGCAGTCCATTCCCGAGATCCTGGCTAAGACGGGATCTCAGAGGGCGGCCGACATAATGACAATGGAGCTGGCCAAGGAAGAAACGGAGCTGGAAACGGAGCTCATCGAGGCCCTCTATAGAATGAGGTTGAACAGTTCAGATATCCGGTTTTCGCCGAGCAGCGTCCACCTGAAGACCGTGTCCCTGATCAAGAAGTGCTATCTGCTGCTCCTCCAGATCCATGATGTCCGCGGTGATCGGAAGAAGGCNNAAGGAAATGCTGCTCCGGGACCTGGAGAATACGCTGTCCCGGACGCTGAAGCAGGTCTTCGAGCTGCTCGGCCTCGTCTATCCCCAGGAAGACATCATCAAGGCCTACCAGAACATCCTGGTGGGAACGAAAAAGGCGCTTGACTATTCGGTCGAGCTTCTCGACAACATCCTGAAAAGGGAACTCAAGGAGCTGCTCATCCCGTTGATCGAGGACACCACCCTCGAAGAAAAGGCCAGGATCAGCCGGAAAATGATCAGGGCGGCGGAAAAAATCGTTCTCACTTGAAGTTCTGCCTGCACCAATAGTATAATTCCGGCAAGGGATCACAATGCCGAGACTGTTTGTCTATCCGAAAAAAGGGGACTCCTTCTGGCACACGCTCAAACGGGAAAAAGTCTTGATCGGCCGGTCCGAAGACAATGACCTGGCCCTTCCCGACCCCTTTTCTTCAGGCCATCACGCTGCCATTGCTCCGTCCGCGGACGGCGGGTTCTGTGTGCGGGACAACGGGAGCAAGAACGGAACCTTCCTCAACGGCAAGAAGGTTCTGGGAGAGATCGAGCTTAAGAGGGGCGACGAAATCCTGATCGGGTCCACGCGGATCATCTACGATAAGGAACTGTCCAGCAACGTCGAGGTGACCGAGGTCGTCCACCCTTCGCGCAACATAAACACCGTGATCCCGCTCAAGGATATCCTGAAGAAACAGGACATCGACACAACCATCCAATCTCTCGCCAGCCCGGCCGATTTCATGAAGATCAAATCGGACTACAAGTCCATGGCCGTGCTGAACGAGGTGAGCAAAGCCCTTGTCCTCCACCAGCCCCTCCCTGAGCTGCTGGAAAAGATTATGGACCTGATCTCCGAGTATCTGCCTATGGACCGGGGGGTCCTGATGCTCAAAGAAGGGAATCCGCCCCAGATGATCGCCAAGGTGCCGCGCATCAACAACAAGAACCTCCTCCGCCAGAAGATCCTGGTCAGCCAGAGCATCATCACCATGGTCTTGGACAACCATTCATCGGTGCTGACCGCCGATGCCCAGACCGACGACCGTCTCAAGGGCAAGGACAGCATTATCAAATCGAACATCCACAGCGCCATGTGCGTGCCGCTCTGGAACAACCGCGAGATCATCGGCGTGATCTATGCGGACCGCATCTCGCTGCTCGACCAGTTCACCGAGGACGACCTGCGGCTGATGACCCTTCTTTCAAACCTGGCCGCGGTCAAAATCGAAAACTCCCTGGCCATCGAGCAGGCGATCGAGGTCGAGAAGTTCCAGAAGGAGCTGGCCCTGGCCGCTCAGATCCAGAAGGACTTCCTTCCCAAGAAGAACCCCCCCTGCGAGAATTTCGACATCTCCGGGACGAACATCCCCTGCAACCAGGTCGGGGGCGATTATTATGATTTTATCGCCATCGACCCCTGCCGGCTGGCCGTCATCGTCGCCGATGTCTCGGGAAAGGGCATGAGTGCGGCGCTGCTCATGGCGTCGCTCCGGGCCGCCCTCATCGCCGAGGTCGGTCCCCAGCTAAGGCTCGAGAACATGGCCGCGAAGCTCAACGATTTCGTTTACAGCAGTTCGGCCTCCAACCGGTTCATCACCTTCTTTTTCTGCGAGCTGGACAGGCGGACAGGAGTGCTCCGCTATATCAACGCCGGCCACAACCCGCCGATTGTCATCGCCAAAGACGGCACGGTCGCCCGTCTCGATCCGACGGGCTTCTGCCTGGGGATGTTTCCGGCGATCACTTATGAGGTCAGCCAGGTGACCCTGGACAAGGGCGACATGGTCGTCTTGTTCACCGACGGGATCACGGATGCCCGGAACAAGGACAGTAGTGAATTCGGCGAGGAGAACCTCATCGGTCTTCTGAAAAAGATCTCAAAGAAGCCGGCCTCCGAGATTGTCGGAAAGGTCTGCACAGAATTGTCTTCTTTTACGGCCGGAGTCGAGCCGTTCGACGACATGACCCTGATAGCCCTCAAGAGGACCGGATAAGACCTGGTGGCCGGTCAGAGACTCGCCTCGCTGGATGCTTTTCGCGGTCTGACCATCGCCGGCATGATCCTGGTCAACGACCCTGGTAACTGGCAGTATGTTTATCCTCCGCTCCGCCACGCCGAGTGGCACGGCTGGACGGCCACGGACCTCGTCTTTCCCTTCTTCGTCTTCATCGTCGGCGTAGCGATTTCCCTGGCCCTGTCCAGGAAGAAGGAGGAAGGGGTAGGGAAGGGCGACCTGTACCTCAAGATTTTCAGGCGGAGCGTCCTCATTTTCGCCCTCGGCATGATGCTCCGGCTCATCCCGCGGTTTGACTTTGCCGCCGTCCGCATCCCCGGAGTGCTGCAAAGAATCGCCCTGTGCTACCTCTTTGCGGCGCTGCTCTATCTTCATACGGGGAGCAAGGGAAGGCTCGGGGTAGCCGTGCTGATTTTGGCCGGGTACTGGGCGGCCATGAAGCTCATACCCGTGCCCGGCTATGGCGCGGGCGTCCTCGATTATAAGGGGAACCTGGCCAGCTATATCGACCTCAAGTTCCTGTCCGGCCATCTCTATGAGCCGACGTTCGACCCGGAGGGCATCCTGAGCACGTTCCCGGCGATCGTGACGGCGGTGCTGGGGACGCTGACCGGAGACTGGCTGCGGACGAACAAACGACCGGTGACGAAGACGATCGGGCTCCTTGCGGCGGGGGCAGCGTTGACCGCCCTCGGCTTAGCCCTTCATCCCTATTTCCCGATCAATAAAAAGCTCTGGACGAGCACTTTTGTCGTCTTTACCGCCGGGGCGGCGCTCCTGCTTCTGGCCGGGTGCTATTTTCTGATCGATGGGCGGGGCTCAAAGAGATGGGCGACTCCATTTTTTATCCTTGGGACAAATGCCATAGCCGCCTATGTCGGTTCGATTCTCATGGTCAAACTGCTCACGCTGGTGATCGTCTCCTCGGGAAGCGAAAAAATCATCCTGCCCGTCTGGATCTATCAGCACCTGTTTGTCCCCTGGGCGGGAAACCTCAACGGGTCTCTGGCCTATGCCGTCTGTTATGTTCTGCTCTGGCTGGGGTTGATGACTCCGTTCTATCGGAAAAAGATTTTTATCAAGATCTGATATGGATGTATATCTGACTTTTATGAGGTCAAGATGAAGACAGCCAATCGGCGGTACGATTTTTTTCGGGCGGCTATATGTGGTTTATTGCTGGCGGGGGGATTGACTCTTCAATTTTCCTGCAGGGCGAAAAAGGAAGTTCCCCAACGGCCCCAGATGCCGGCGCGCGCGGTCAAGCTCGGCATCGAAGTCTTGCTGGAAAGCCGGCTCGACCTGATCAAGGGGAAAAAGGTCGGGCTCATCACCAACCCGACAGGCGTAAACGGCCGCCTCCGGAGTGATATCGATCTCCTGCGGGAGTCGGGGCAGGTCGAGCTGGCCGCCCTTTATGGACCCGAGCATGGAGTCCGGGGAAATGTCCAGGGCGGAATATACGTCCCCTTCTACTTCGATGACAAATATGGGATCCCGGTCTTTAGCCTCTACGGGCAGTCCCTAAAACCCGACCCCGGAATGTTCAAGGACATGGACGAATATATGCGTTCGTTCGACGGCGATGCCAAGGGCCAAGGGAAGATTCCCGAAGGGACGATGCTCAAGGACATCGATGTCCTGGTTTTTGACATCCAGGACGTGGGGACGCGGGTCTANNGTGCTCGACCGGCCAAATCCTATCAACGGCCTGATCATGGAGGGGCCGGTGCTCGAGTATCCTGAGTTCAGCTCGTTCATCGGTCTTTATCCGATCCCGGAGAGGCATGGGATGACGGTGGGAGAGCTCGCCCTTATGATTAATGAGCGGTTCCACGAGAAGAAAGCTGACCTCACGGTCGTGCCGATGCAGGGCTGGCGTCGGGGGATGTGGTTTGATGAAACGGGTTTGCCCTGGGTTATTCCCTCGCCGAACATGCCCACACTCGACACGGCGACGGTCTATCCAGGACAGGTGTGTTTGGAGGGGACGAACGTCTCTGAGGGCAGGGGGACAACCAGGCCTTTTGAAATATTCGGCGCCCCCTGGATCGACGGGTACGAGTTGGCCCGGGAGCTCAACGAGCTCGGGCTGCCCGGTGTTTACTTCCGGGAGACCTGGTTCACCCCGAGCTTCTCGAAATTCTCAGGAGAGCCGTGCGGCGGAGCCCAGGTCCACGTGACCGATCGGAATTCCTACCGTCCCTTTGAGACGGCTTTGCGTGTGGTCAAAACGATCCGGGAGATGTATCCGGATAAATTCCAGTTCCACGCCGATTATTTTGACAAGGTCATGGGGACTGCGACGGTCAGGGATGGACTCGAAAAAGGCCTGGAAATCACCGAAATAGTAAGAGGCTACGAGCCGAACCTAAGGACTTTCGCTGAGGTGCGCAAGCCTTATCTTTTATACGAATAGGAATCTGTTCTGAATGCTTAAAAAGCCGAAACCTTCGACTCAAGGAGATACTCCCGTGACCAGAAATGCTTTCACCTACGCCTTGGCCAACCCTCTTTCCGTCATTCTCGATAAAAGCCCCCAGGATTTCAGCCGCTGCGACTTCCTTAAAGTGATCGACGAGAAGCACCTCGAGCGAATCACCTTCCATTACACCGCCCTGGACGGCAAGCTCAAGGAGCTGAAGCTCCCTGTGGCCAATCCCTCTCAGGTAGAGACCATCCTGGCCGAAGGGGAGAGGGTGGATGGGTCTTCCCTTTTCAAGGGGATGGTGGACACGTCGCTCTCCGACCTCTATGTCGTTCCTGTTTACAGGACGGCTTTCCTCAACCCCTTCGACGAGGGCAGCCTCGACTTCATCTGCCGCTATCTGACGAAGGACGGCGACCTCGCGCCGTTCGCCCTGGACAGCATCCTGACCAAGGCCTGCCAGGCGTTCCGCCGGAATTCCGGGCTGGAGTTCCAAGCCATGGGCGAGCTCGAGTTCTTCCTGCTCAGTGACCGCAATCCGTACCTCTATCCCGCCCAAAAACAGCACGGCTACCACGCTGCCGCCCCCTACATCAAGAGCGGTCAGATCCTGAATGAGATGATCCGTTCCATCACCCAGATCACCGGCGCGGTCAAGTATGCCCATAGTGAAGTGGGGTTCGTCGAAAGCGTCCGCTCCGACCTCGAGGAGATCCGCGGCAAGCAGGCCGAGCAGCTCGAGGTCGAGTACCTGCCCCGGCCGGCCGAGGAGATGGCCGATGCTCTTGTCCTGGGCCGCTGGCTTATCCGTAACATCGCCTACAAGTACGGCTGCGTGGCTACATTCACACCCAAGATTGAAGAAGCAATCGCCGGGAACGGCTTCCATTTTCACATGGAGCTCCTTAAGAACGGGAAAAACATCATGGTCGATGAGGAAGGGAAGCTGTCGGTCCCGGCGCGGCGGCTGGTCGGCGGGCTCTGCACCTATGCCGATTCATTGACCGCCTTCGGGAACACGGTTTCGTCCGCCTATCTGAGGCTCGTGCCGAACCAGGAGGCGCCGACACGCATCTGCTGGAGCGACCTCAACCGGAGCTCGATGATCCGCGTGCCTCTGGGCTGGGCCAACCTGCGGCATCTGGCCAAGCGGCTCAATCCCCATGAGACGGCCGCCTTTTCCGATCTCCAGAGCCGGCAGACAGTCGAACTCCGCAGCCCCGACGGAAGCGCCGTCATCCATCTCCTGCTGGCCGGGATCGTGATGGCCGCCGATTGGGCCTTCCGCGAGGACGATTCTCTGTTCAAGAAAAACCTGCCGCTTGAGCTGGCCGAAAAACTCTATGTCCAGGGCAACATCTTTACGGACCAGGTTCTTATCCGGAAGCTGCCCACCCTCCCTCGGAGTTGCGTCGAATCCAGCCGGATTCTCCTCGAGAAGCGGGAGCTCTACGAAAAGGACGGCGTCTTTCCGCCCAGCGTCATCGATTATGTGGCCAAGATGCTCCAAGCTGAGAACGATGAGGCCATGAACCAGAGGCTGATCGACCTTCCGGCGGACGACCGGCTCCTCGAGACACGGAAGATCATGCATAAGGATCTCCACCGNNCCCGACCGCGTGCCCATGGACTATTGGGGAACCGAAGAGGCTTCAGCGATGCTGCGGAAACGCCTCGGCTGCCGGACGATCGACCAGGCGCTGGCCAGGCTCCATGTCGATTATGTAGTCAAAGTGAAACCCGAGTACAGGGGCCCACGGCTCTCGCGGCGCACCGATGTCTTCGGATGCAAATACAGCTCGATGGACTACGGAAGTGGGGCCTATGATGAATGTATCTTTTCTCCCCTGGCTGGCTACGATTCGGTCGAAGAGATCAAACGCCATTATCATTGGCCCAGCCCGGATTGGTGGGACTACACCGGGATCCGCGGCCAAATCAGGGGAAGGGAGATGTATCCTATCCGGGGCGGCGGTTCCGAGCCTTTTCTGACCTATAAGTACCTCCGCGGCCAGGAGCAGGCCTTCATCGACCTGATCGAGCACCCGGACATCGTCCATTATTGCCTGGGAGAGCTTTTCGACCTGGCTTATGAGAATACGGCCCGAATCCTTGAGCAGATCCCCGGAAAAGTCATGATGAGTTATGTGGCCGAGGACATGGGCGGGCAGAGCGACCTGATGATTTCACCGGCCCGTATTCGCGAATTTCTCCTGCCGGGGATGAAGCGGGTCATCGGCCTGGCTCATGAGGCCGGTGCCTATGTCTTCCACCACAACGACGGCAACGTCCGGCGAATCATCCCTGATATGGTGGCGGCCGGCATCGACCTTCTTAACCCGATCCAATGG
>DQHV01000131.1 GCA_003524335.1 Candidatus Aminicenantota bacterium
CCCCAGATCCCGATCAGGAAGTACATCGGGATGAGCATCGCTTCCCAGAAAACATAGAAGAGAAAGAGGTTGAGGGAGACGAAAACACCGATGATTCCCGCCTCCAGCAGGAGCATGAAGATGAGGTATTCCTTGACCCGCTTCTGGATAGAGGTCCAGGACGAAAGGACGGCGATCGGCATCAGGAAAGTGGTGAGAAGCACAAGCCACAGGCTGATGCCGTCAACACCGAGATGATAGTTGATCCCATACCCCAGCCAGCCCGATTTCTCGATAAATTGAGGGTCGGCCACGGTGCCGTCGAAATTGAAGTAGAGAGCCAGCGAGGCCACGAGCGTGATCAGAGTGAACGCCAGCGCCAGGTAGCGATGGAGGTTCGCCTTTTCTTTGGAGACAAAGATCAGCAGAACGGCCCCCGCGACGGGGAAGAAGGTGACGAAGCTCAGTATCGGAAAGCTCATTTTCTAAAACAATAAATACCCCAGGAATACAACCACACCCAGGAGAAGAACAAGACCGTAGTCTTTAATCAGCCCGCTCTGGAAGAGGCTCAACAATTTGCCCGCCGAGCCGGTCGCGGCCGCCGTTCCGTCGATCGTGCCGTCTATGACCTTCAGGTCGAAGTTGTCATAGACGACCCGGGAGCCGTTGACCAATGGCCTGACGATGGCGGCATTATAGATCTCGTCCACATAATATTTATTATAGAGAAGCTTGTAGAGCATAGGGAACCGGGCGACGATCCGGTGCGGCGTCCGCGGCGACTTGAGATAGAAAACGTAGGCGATATAGATCCCGCAGAGGGCCACTGCCACAGAGATCAGGATGAGCAGCCACTCGGCGCTGATGTTCAGGTGGGCTTCATGACCGGGATGGATGACCGGGTCGAGGAAGCGGCTGAACAGGTTGGCTTTCTTGCCGAGGACGACCGGAAGCCCTACGTAACCCGCGACGATCGAGAAGAAGGCGAGCACGACAAGCGGTACGGTCATCACCCGCGGGGACTCGTGGAGATGTTCTTTGGCGTGGGGGTCAAGCCGCTCCTGGCCGAAGAAGGTCAGGAAGACCAGCCGGAACATGTAGAAGGCGGTCAGCACAGCGCCCATGAGGCCCAGCGCCCAGATGAAGTACTGGCCCTGGGCGTAGGCGTGGGTCAGGATGGCGTCCTTGGAGAAAAATCCCGAGAGGAAGGGGACGCCGGCGATGGCGATGGCGCCGACAAGGAAAGTCGGGTAGGTGAGGGGCAGGTATTTTCTCAGCCCGCCCATTTTGCGCATATCGAGTTCGCCGGAGAGGGCGTGCATTACGCTCCCCGCGGCTAGGAACAGGAGGCTCTTGAAAAAAGCGTGGGTGAAGAGATGGAACATACCGGCGGCGTAGGCGCCGACTCCGCAGCCGATGAACATGTAGCCGATCTGGGAAATCGTGGAGTAAGCCAGGACCCTCTTAATGTCATTCTGGGTCAAGGCCATGGTGGCCGCAAAGATGGCGGTCAGCGCGCCCACGATGCCGACGACCTGACCGGCCACTCCGGAAAGGGTGAATAGCAGGTTCATCCGCGAGACCATGTAGACGCCGGCCGTGACCATGGTCGCGGCATGGATGAGGGCGCTGACGGGTGTCGGCCCTTCCATGGCATCCGGCAGCCAGACATAGAGCGGGATCTGGGCGGATTTTCCGGTCGCTCCGGCGAAAAGCAGCAGGGCGATCAGGGTGGCCATGCCCTGAGTGACGGCCCCGCCCTCGAGGGCCCCGGTAATGGCCCGGAAGTCGCCGCTTCCGACGATTAGAAAGATAAAAAAGATCCCCAGAATGAACGCGGCGTCGCCGATGCGGTTGACGATAAAGGCCTTCTTGCCGGCATTGGCCGCCGAGTGCTTCTCGAACCAGAAACCGATCAGCAGATAAGAGCACAGCCCGACGCCTTCCCAGCCGACGAACATAAGGACCAGGTTGGCGCCCATGACCAGGATGAGCATGGCGAAAGTGAAGAGGTTGAGGTAGGTGAAGTAACGCTTGTATCCCTTGTCCTGAGCCATGTAGCCGACCGAATAGACATGGATAAGGAAGCCGACGCCAGTGACGACCAGAGTCATGATTGAGGATAAGGGATCGAGTTGAAGAGACAAGTCAGCGTTGAACGAACCGGACTGGATCCAGGAGAAGAGCGTCTTGATAACCGGCGGGCTCCCGGGCGGAACCTTGAGAAGACCAAAGAACGAGACCAGCGAAATCCCAAAAGAGGCGAAGACGGAAAGGCAGGCCTGCCAAGAGACATATTTCTTGGGAAGCCATTTCCCGAAAACAGCCAATATAAAGGCGCTGGCTCCGGGGATGAGCGGAATGAGCCAGAACATCTCCACGAGTTATCCCTTCAGCAGTCGCATGTCTTCGGCCTTGATCGATTTCTTCTGCCGGAAGACGAGCAGGATGATGGCCAGGCCGACGGCGGCCTCGGCCGCAGCCACGGTGATGATAAAGAAGACGATGACCTGGCCGGCCGGAGAGCCGGCGGCTTTGGCCAGGGCGATAAAGGCGAGGTTGGCGGCGTTGAGCATGACCTCGATTGCCATGAACATGGTGATCAGGTCGCGCTTGATGAAAAAGGCGATGATTCCCAGCACGAAGAGCACGATGCTCAGGCCGAAGAAGTAGCTGACCGGGATCATTCTTTCTCTTTCTTTTTCACGAGAACGATCGCGCCGACCAGGGCGGCGATGATCAGGACGGACGTGATCTCGAAGGGATAAAGATAGTCGGTAAAGAGAAGCCGGCCGAGCTCTTTCGGGTCGCCGATACTCTCACCGCCCGTGCGGCCCAGGGCGCCCAGCGTCCCGTGGACGGCTAGCCCCAGTTCGATGAGGAGGAAGACCGCCAGCACGGCCGACAGGCCGAGCGTCCATCTCTTTCTTTCAGGAGCGATGCCCTGCTCGAGGTTGATCATCATGATGACGAAGATAAATAGGACCATGATGGCCCCGGCGTAGATAATGATCTGCACGGCGGCGATAAAGGGGGCATCGAGTAGGCCGAATAGGCCGCCGAGGCTGGCAAAGGCGAGCACCAGAAAGAGCGCGCTGTGGGCTTGGTTTCTGGAGAGGATCAGGCCCAGGACTCCGCCCACGCACAGGATGGCCAGTAAGGAAAAAAGAAAAATGCCCATTTTTAAGCTCCCATTATATTTGCGGCCCTCGGGAGGGTCAAGTAATTTCTAAGAAAAATTGAAGGCGAGAAAACTGGTGACATGCTCCAAGTTTCTGAATATGGTGCGGGTCACCGAATTTTCGGCTTGTATCCCAAGATTTCTCTTGATTCGACGACCATCCCTTGTTATAATGTCATCGGTACCGCGGGGTAGAGCAGCCTGGTAGCTCGTCGGGCTCATAACCCGGAGGTCGTTGGTTCAAATCCAACCCCCGCTACCACCTTTTCTTTCCCTTTTTTCATTTGGGTTTTTTCTTGGGCATTCCATACCAGGCCATAGGCATCGGGCTCGGATTCCTGCTCGGCATTTGGGCGTTCATCGAGGCCGACTCGGCTAAAGGCCGTGTTTTCATTGCGGCCGCAATGGCCGCTATCTTTTTTCTCCCAGTCTTGTGGCGCAGTCCTGCCGGCTTCACGGTATCTTTTGTCTGTTGGATTGTCTTCGGCCTCGGATGCTATATCTTTCTCAAATGGCGCGGCGTCGGAATATTGTGATGTCAGTCTCGCCTGTCCAAATTTCACGTTGACATTCACGTCGTCAATTTTGATAATTGATTCCCTGATTATTTCTTAGTAGAGGAGTGCTCCATGTCCATTTTCGCCCGCAAACCCAACTCAAGATGGCCATTCGTTTTCCTTTTCCTGGCCTTATCCATCAGCCTGCTTTCAGTTTCCCTACGCTCTCCCCAGGTTGATCCCTGGGATGAACCGGAGCTCGGGTGCACGAGCATAATGGCCGCACGCCTGGCTACGACCGATGGATCAGTGATGACGGCCCACACCTGCGACGGGAACTACAGGCAGTGGCTCAATATTGTGCCCCGCGCCCAGCACTATGAGGGCGGCACGGCCAAGGTCTTTATGGGCAAGATGCACACCGAAACGTCTACCGATCCCCGGAACATCGCCGAGAAAGGGGAGGTGCCCGACGTCAAAGAGACCTATGCTTTTCTTAATACGGCCTACCCCTGCCTGAACGAGCACCAGCTGGCCATCGG
>DQHV01000167.1 GCA_003524335.1 Candidatus Aminicenantota bacterium
GCAAAGGTTCCGAATAGGCTTCGACCTCGCTGAAGCTCGGGCCGTTGGTGATGTTGCCGATCCGGAGGCGCTCCGTTTCCTCCGCGGGGAAGGAGACGATAACGACTCTAGGAAGCTTAGCTCCCGGCTTGCCCAGATGCCGGATGGCGCTCCCGTCATTGGCCTTTTCAGGCGACAGCGTCTGGTAGGACTCAGAGGCGCTGGCCTGAGCTTCCCGCGCCAGGTTGGGCGATTCGGCCGGGCTTGCCGACGGGCTCACATTAAGCAGGAAAATAAACAGAGGGATTATCAGCATGGCCATTATTTCCTCCTTTTTTCACTTCTCCGGGCTGATCACGTTATTCCTGCGGATTTATCCCCCCTCCGGACCGTGACCGGGACAGAAGGAAAATCCCGTACTTCGAGAACCAGTTCGGCAACCAGCGTACGATCTTTCCGGACTCCTCCCGATGGTGGGTGGCGATGGCAATCTGATGCAGGATGTTAATCCCCCGGTCGGAACAGAATTCCCGGAAATCCTGCCAGGTGATGACCCTGATGTTCGGCGTGTTGTACCATTCATAGGGCAGTTCCTTAGTGAGGGGAGCGCGGCTTGTGAAGAGGAGTTGGAGCTTGATGGCAATATGGTTGAAACACGGGAAACTGACGATCCCCTTTTTCCCGACGCGGAGCATTTCTTCGATAACCCGTTCTGGGTTATAGACCTGCTGCAGCGTCTGGCTCAGGATCACGTAGTCGAAGCTCTGGTCGGCGAAGTCCCTGGTCTCCACGTTCAAATTGCCCTGGACGATCGAAAGGCCCTTTTCGATTGCCTCAATGACCTCTTTCTCGTCGATCTCGATTCCGTATCCCTCGACTTGCTTGTTTCTCTGAAGATGCTCGAGTAGGTCGCCCCGGCCGCAGCCCAGGTCGAGGACGCGGGTTTGCGGGGCCACCAGGGAGGCGATGATCTGCAGGTCAAAGCGCATGCGAGCCCTCCGTTTTCCCGACGTTCGTCCTCCCTGCGACGTCTTGGCTCATCCTGTTCAAGAAGCCCGAGACGAGCCGGGTTAATTGCTCGTGGGCCAGGAGGAACGAATCATGCCCGAAGTCGACCTGGATTTCGCAGAAGCTGACATCGAGCCCGGCCTTCTTCATGGCCGTGACCATATCCTTCGATTGAGAGGTCGGGTAGAGCCAATCCGAAGAGAAGGAAATAACCAGGAATTTCGCCGCCGTTTGCGAAAAGGCCTTGACCAGGGAGCCTTCCCCTCTCTGTTCACCAAGGTCAAAATAGTCCGAGGCTTTGGTGATGTACAGGTAGGAGTTGGCGTCGAACCGCTCGACGAATTTTTTCCCCTGGTAATGGAGGTAGCTTTCGACTTGGAAATCGGGGGAAAAATCAAACTTGAAAGCGGCGTTTTCCTGAAGCTTCCGGCCGAACTTTCTCTGCATCGAGTCTTCGGAAAGATAGGTGATGTGGCCGATGATGCGGGCTAGGGCGAGCCCTTTGTTAGGTGGCTCCTGCCCGTAATAATCGCCGTTCCGCCAGTTGGGGTCGGCCATGATGGCCTGCCGCTGGGCTTCACTGAGGCCGATGGACAGGGCCGTCCGTTTGGCGGTGCTGGCGATGGGGATCGCCGAGTGGACCATCTCCGGGTAGTCGACCGCCCACTGCAGCGCCTGCATGCCGCCGATCGACCCGCCGATGAGACAGAGGAGCTTGGGGATGCCGAGATGGTCCACCAGTCTCTTCTGGGCCTTGACAATATCGGCGATGGTGAAAAGGGGAAAGCTCAAGCCATAGGGTTTCCCCGTCCGGGGATCGGGCGACGCCGGTCCCGTCGACCCGTAGCAGCTCCCGATGATGTTCGAGCAGATGACAAAATACTTGTCCGTGTCGATGCCTTTGCCGGGCCCGACCATGTTGTCCCACCAGCCGGGCTTCTCGTCGGTTTCGGTATAGCAGCCGGCCGCATGGGAGTTCCCCGACAGGGCGTGGAAAACCATGACCGCGTTGCCGGCCTCCTTGTCGAGCCGGCCGTAAGTTTCATAGGCCAGGGTGATTGAGCCGAGCTTCTGTCCGCTTTCGAGCGTTAGCTCATCCGGCGGAGCGGCGAAGGTGAAGGATTGCCTGCGGACGAGGCCGACCGAAGCGCCGCTTCTATCATGGCCGCTGTATTCGCTCATTGCGGTCGCTCCTTGCTTCAGACACTCGCCAGCGCCCGGTCGAGGTCGGCTATGATGTCGTCGCCGTGCTCGGTGCCGACGGAAAGACGGATCATATCCGGGGTGACGCCGGCCGCCGCCTGCTCCTCCGGAGAAAGCTGGGCATGGGAGGTCGAAGCCGGATGGAGGATCAGGGTTTTGGAGTCGCCGACATTGGCCAGGTGAGAGATCAGGTTCACGTTTTCGATCACTTTTTTCCCTGATTCCGCGCCGCCTTTGACGCCGAAGGTGAAGATCGACCCGAACCCGCCGCCCAAATATTTTTTGGCCGGGCCGTGCGAAGGATGTTCGGGCAGGCCCGCATAGGCCACCCAGGCGATCTTCGGATGGCTTTTCAGGAACTCCGCCACACGCAGGGCGTTTTCGCAGTGCCGGGGGACGCGCAGGTGAAGTGTCTCGAGGCCCTGGAGGAAAAGGAAGGCGTTGAAAGGCGATGGAGCAGGACCCAGAGTCCGCATGCCCTCAACACGGCATTTGGTGATGAACGTCGACGGGCCGAAGGCTTCCCAGAACTTAAGGCCGTGATACCCGGGCGAAGGCTCGACGAACTCAGGGAAGCGGCCGCTGTCCCAGGGAAAGCTCCCGCCGTCGACGATGATCCCGCCGATTGACGTCCCGTGCCCGCCGATGAACTTGGTGGCCGAGTGAAAGACGATGTCGGCCCCCCACTCAAAGGGCCGGCAGAGAATGGGGGTCGCGAAGGTGTTGTCGACGACCAGAGGGAGCCGGTGCCGATGAGCGAGTGAAGCGCAGGCTTCGAGGTCGGCGACGTCGCCCGCAGGGTTCCCGATAATCTCGACGAACAGGGCTTTGGTTTTATCGTCGACGAGCGCCTCGAAGGATACGGGTTTTCCGATATCAGCAAACTTCGCCGAGATCCCGAACCGGGGCAAGGCGACGCTCAGGAGCGTCTTGGTTCCGCCGTAAAGGCTGGCGCTCGAAACGATATTGTCCCCCTGCCCGGCGAGGGCCGTGAAAATGAGCGTCGAGGCGGCCTGGCCGGAAGCCGTCAGGAGCGCACCCACGCCGCCTTCAAGAGCCGTCATCCGTTCCTCGACGACGGCCGAAGTCGGGTTGGAAATGCGGGTGTAGATATCGCCCTCCTCTTTGAGCGAGAAGAGCCGGGCCGCGAAAGCCGTGTCTTTAAAAACGAAAGAGGTTGTCTGGTAGATAGGGACAGCTCTGGAGCCTGTAGCGGGATCAGGCTTCTGGCCTCCATGAAGGCAGAGTGTCTCGAGATGATGTTTGGACTGGACTGCCATATCGATTCCTCCTTGGATAGCGTTATTCCGTCGAGCGGCAACCGCCTGACTGGAAAGGACCGGATGGAAACGGTCGTGAGGGAACCCGGGTACGGGCTCAGCGGATGCTCAAGCCCGTATCCGGGCTGGGCATTATCATNNTCGGACTAACACTTGACTTAGGCCGAGAGTTTTATATAATATTAAGCATATAAATATAACCATTAATATCATTAGATTATTATGTGCGTTACCTGACTTTTTGCATATTCTAAACAGGGAGCAAAAAATGCCCAGATCGCAGATGAGAAGGATCAACCTGGATCTTTCGTCCATTCAATATGAGGAGATGACGAGGCTGATGGCAGAAAAGGGCATGAAATTGAGCCATTTTATCAGAGAGGCGGTGGACGACTATATCGCCAAGATCAAGCGGGAAAAGCTTGAAGAAAAACTGAAGCAAGGGTATCTAGCTAAATCGAAGCTGAATATTGAAACCTGCAAGGAATTCGAGCCCGTGGACGGAGAAAACATCTGATGGAGGCCGAGCTCAAGCGGGGGGATGTCGTCTGCGTGAACCTGAATCCGACGATCGGTTCGGAAACAGGGAAAGTCAGGCCTTGTGTCATCATCCAGAATGATGTGGGGAACAGGTATTCGCCTGTTACTATAGTGGCCGTAATCACAAGTCAGAAGCGCTTATCCCAGAAGTACCCGGTGGATGTATGGGTGGAAGAAGGAGAGGGGGGGCTAGACGTTCCGAGCATTGTCCAGTTGGATCAAATAAGAACGGTCGATAAGAAACGCCTCGTTAAAAGACTCGGGCATTTTAGCGATTCGATCATGAAGGAAGTTGACCGCGCCATCCAGATAAGCTTGGCCTTGGGTTGAGCTTTTGCCTCCCCCATTCACATTTCATCGGCTTCGATTTCCCTGATTTTAACGGCCAGCCGCTTCGGCGAGATCGGGAAGGCCGTTTTGAGCTCGGGGGCAAAAAGGGAGACCTTAAACTCCTCGACCATCCAGCGGTACTCGTCGATTAGTTTCCTTCTCTCCGGTGAGGCTGCCGGCGCCTTTTGCCTTGAGCGGCCCTTCTCGGCGAGATCTTCGTGCTCGATTCTTTTAAGGGCATCGACAAACGGACGCACTTGTTCCGCCTTTTTCCGGTCTTTCTCATAGTCGACCTTGCCACGAGCAAGGCGCATCCGGAGTGCCTCCAGATAGCGCGGGATATGAATGAGCCGTTCGAGAGAATAGAGGTCTAAGAATTTTTTGGGGACCAGTGCCTCGAGTCCTTCGTTGATCTCTTGGCAAAGTGCAGCCGCGGCGCGGCTCGAGCCGGCGGACTGCTCGACCTGCTGGATGGCCCGCCGCGTCTCCTGGTCAGCATCGAAGATCTTGAAAACCGCCTCCCGCAAGGCATGGCTCTTTTCGAATAAAGACCGCATGACCGTCTCGGCGTAGGAATCGAATTCCTCCCGGCTGCGGAGGTTTTTCCGGAAGATCTCCCGCTGGATATTTTCCAGCATCCCTTTTTCGACCGCGTCCTTGCCGCCGAAATAGAGCGCCGTCTTCCCGTATTCTTCGAACACCACGAGATACCGGCGCAGGAAATCCACGTCTTTGGCGAACTTGGCCGCGAGGAGCGCTTCAACGCCCTTGAGGTGCGAGGCCAGTGCTTCTTCCTGAGTCTTGAAAAGCCGGAGGTTGACGCCCTTTTCTCCGGGTTCGAGGCCGGGGTAGGCCGTCATAAACATCCCCACGGGAACGCTCTCCGGCAGCGGGCCGAAATCCCAGGATTCCCGGCCGTCTTTCTCCCACTTAGCGCAAGCCGTTTTCCAATCGGCCGATTGTTCCGGGACGAACGGGACCGCGCCGGCCCGCCGCAGCACCTCGATATTCCGGCTGGCGGCCAACTCTCTGCCTTCGGGGTCGACGACGGCCACCCGCATCTTCAGGTGGCCGGGGATATCGGCGCTAGCCCATTTGGATGCTGGGATATCCGCATCAAACCTTTTCTTCACGAACTTGGCCAGCGTTTCGTAAAGCGACGGGTCGGTGAGCCGCATCTCGCGGGCGATCGTCTCGGCCGTTTCGGCAAAAGGCATGAGTTGTTTCCGGTCGGACTTGGGGAGCCCCTTGATCAAGGCGGTGATCTTCTGCTTGAACTGGCCCGGCACCCCCCACTCCAGCGCTTCGGAGGGGATGGCGGCGATCTGCCCGAAGGGAATCCGCAGAGTGGCCCCGTCGTCCTCGACGCCGGGAGAAAATTTGTAGGAGACCGCAAAACGCTTTTCTCCGAGGGAAAACTCGTCCGGAAAACCCTGGAGCTCGGCCTCATCGGGGGAGATAAGGACGAGATCCTTCTCGCTCATCCTCAGGGAATCGTCGGTCCCCGCCTGGCGGATTCTCTTCTCCAGGCCGCGGAGGTCGTACACAGCAGCCAGGCGTCGCGAATAGAAATCCGCGACTGCCGCCTCTGCGACCATGATGTCCCGCCGGCGGAGCTTTTCTTCCATCTCCAGGACCTTTTTCTGAAGGTCCAAATTGTGCCGGAGGAAGGGGGGCGGCTCCTTGATCTCTCCCTCGACCAGGGCTTCATTCACGAATATCCTGTGGGCTTCCTCGGGGTTTTTCGGTCCGAAAGCCACATCGCGGTCGGTGATGACCTCCAGCCCGAAGAGAGAAACCCGTTCCTTGGCGCGCACTTCACTGCGGTCCCTGTCCCAACGTGGTTCGGAATAGGAATACCGGCACAGGTCTCCGCCCAAATCCTCGAGCCAGGCCGGGTCGATCTTGGCCGCCATGCGGGCGAAGAGGCGCGACGTCCGGACGACCTCCGCCGCCACGATCCAGGGCCGCGACTTATGAAAGAGCGTCGAGCCCGGGAAGATCATGACCTCGCGTCCTTTGGCGGCTTGATATATGTTCTTTTCTTTGTGCACCGCAATGTTCGAGAGGAACCCGCCGAGGATGGACCGATGGGTGCCGGCGTAAAGCGCCGGGCTCATCTCCGCCCTTTCCGTCCGTCCCGGGGAGATTCCCTGTTCCTTCAGGATGGACAGGATCTGGTCGTGGACGAACCCCCATTCCCGCATCCGGGCGTAAGAAAGAAAATGCGGCTCGCAATACTTCCTCTGCTTGCTCTTTGAAGTGAGGTTTTCGGCCGGGCTGTGGAAGCGGTCCCAGATATTGAGTAGCGTCAGGAAGTCGGAATCCGGATGGGCGAACGCCGCCTGCGCTTGGTCGGCTAGGCTGGCCTTGTCCGGCGGCCTCTCGCGTGGATCGCGGATGCTCAGGGCCGAGGCGATGACGGCCACCTCCCGTAGACAGCCCTCCTTATCCGCCTCGATGATCATCCGGGAGATGCGCGGGTCGAGCGGCATCGGGGCCATCCGCAGGCCCAGCGGGGTGAGGTCGTACTCACGGCCGCTCCCGGTGATGGCGCCGAGCTCGAGAAGCGTTTCGTAGCCGTCCTTGATGATTCGGGGATGAGGCCGGTCGACGAAGGGAAACTGGGCCGGGTCGCCCAGGCGCAGGTAGACCATCCTCAGGATGACCTCGGCCAGGTTGGAGCGGAGGATCTCAGGAGCCGTGTACTCGGGCCGTGCTTCGTAATCTTCCTCGGAGTAGAGCCTGACGCAGAGCCCTTCCTGGACCCGGCCGCAGCGGCCCTTGCGCTGATCGGCACTGGCCCGGGAGATGGGGCTGATGGGGAGACTGTTGATCCGGGTGCCGGGCTGGTATTGGGAGATGCGGGCCAGTCCGGTATCGACGACATACCCTATGCCCGGTATGGTTAAGGATGTCTCGGCGACATTCGTGGCCACGACGATCTTCGGCCCCGACACCGAATAGACGCGGCCCTGCTGAGCGGCCGGAAGGCGGGCGTAGAGCGGGAGAATTGCCGTGGCGGCGAAGTGCTTTCCTTCAAGCTTCTCGCAGGTCTCGAGGATGTCCTGTTCGGTCGGCATGAACACGAGGATGTCGCCGCCCTGCCTGCGGGATTTGAGCTTGTCGACGGCCCGGACCGCCATGTCCACGTAATCGCCCTCGTCGGCGTCCCTGGAGAAGGACTCGGGCGGCATGTACTCGACCTCCACCGGGTACATCCGCCCGCCGACGTGGATGACCGGGGCGCGGCCGAAAGCCTCGGAAAATTTTTCGGTGTCGAGTGTCGCCGAGGTGATGACGACCTTTAGCTCAGGGCGGGCGTCCAGCAGGGTCCGGACGATCCCCAGCAGGAAATCGATGTTCAGGCTCCGCTCGTGGGCCTCGTCGATGATCAGCGTGTCGTACTCGGTGAGGCTGTGGTCGGATTGGGTCTCGGCGAGGAGCATCCCGTCGGTCATGATCTTGATGTAGCCCTCGCGAGCGGTCCTGTCCTGGAAGCGGATCTTGTACCCGACCGAGCGGCCGAGCGTCTCACCCAGTTCTTCGGCGATGCGGTGGGCGATGGTGATGGCGGCGATGCGGCGCGGCTGGGTGCAGCCGATCTTCGCCTCGATGCCGAGCCCCGCTTCGAGGCACATTTTGGGAATCTGGGTGGTCTTGCCCGAACCGGTCTCGCCGGCGATCACCACCA
>DQHV01000122.1 GCA_003524335.1 Candidatus Aminicenantota bacterium
CGAAGTTTGTCACCTTGTCCCCGACCTTGGCCAGCCTAGTACGGCCGGAGAGGAGGTCATCGGCGATCATCACCGGGACCTTGGTCGCCTGCCCAGAGGCGATGTCGAAGCGGTAGATAAACCCGGCGTTCTCGAAGACGATGGCATTCGGGCCTAGGGACGGGAACTTGATGTCATAATCTGCAAAGCTGGTCAGCTTTTTGGTATCCTTGGCCCCAAGGTCGTAGGAATACAGGTTCATCCGCCTGTTCTCGTCTCGGTCGGACAAGAAATAAATCTTGCTTCCGCTCCACATCGGGATGATGTCGAGGGCGGGATTGTTGGTGATGTTCTCAGTCTTCGTGGTTTCGAAGTCATAGATCCAGACGTCGTCGGCCATCCCGCCTCGGTAGCGCTTCCAGGTTCGAAATTCACGGAAGATGCGGTTGTAGGCCAGTTTCTTGTTGTCGGGGGAGAAGGAGCAGAAGCCGCCGCGCGGGAGCGGAAGCTGGGTGGGCGTTCCACCGGCCGCGGGAACCAAGTAGAGCTGGCCGACAAAGTCGTTCCATTCGCGCATCCGCGAGCGGAAGACGATGCTCTTTCCGTCGCCCGTCCAGCCCATGACGAGGTTGTTGGGACCCATCCGGTCGGAAATGTCGTCGCGGCCTAATGTAGCGGTGTAAGTCAGTCGCTTGGGAACGCCGCCCTCGGCTGGAATCAGATAGACCTCGCGGTTGCCATCGTATTCGCCGGTAAAGGCGATGCTCTTGCCGTCAGGGGAAAAGCGGGCGAANNCGTGGGTTGTGAGCTTCCGGGCTACACCGCCGACGAGGCCGACGGAATAGAGGTCTCCGGCGTAGCTGAAGACGATCTGATCGCTGGATATGGCCGGGAACCGGAGCATGCGGGCTTCCTGCGTCGCGTAGACATTCATGGAGAAAAGGAAGAAAACAATGAGAGAAGTAGATACCAGTTTGGAGATGGGTTTCATCGAGCATCCCTCCTGGATGATATGCAAGAATTGGCCATGGCGCAAAGCAAAGTCGAAATATACCAGATTAGAAGGTCAGAGACAACGTGAACCTATTAAGGGGACACTAACTACAATTCAGCGGGGGTTAAGGTTAGTNNGCGAACGCTGCTGGGCGGAAGGCAAGTCTGGCTGTCCGGAACCCTTATTGCGTCGCCATCTCCGGTTGCCTGGGTTCCGGATGTGCCCGGTCTCATGGTATTATGGCAGATGGCCCGGTTAAGGTTCTGTTGGGGCCTCGAGAGAAAGACCTTCAAGATTATCCTACAAAGGCCTTAAAGGAGACGTCGGATGCTAGATAAAATGAAACGGGGATGGACCCTGATCCTCCTCGTGAGTTTTTTCCCTCTGTTCGGACAAGAACTGAAAGACACCGCTCTCTCCCTTTCCCTGGAGGAGTGCATCCTTAAGACGATGAGAAACAACCTCGGGCTGGCCGTTGAGGTGCTCTCTCCAGAGATCGCCGGTGTCGCCGTGTCGCTCGCCGGGGAGAAGTTCATGCCCTCGCTCCTTTTCAGCTACAACCAGCAGGATACGAACGCGGCGTCGTTTTCGTTCCTGGACGCTTCGCAGACCGTCTCCACCCTTCAAAACGACTATTCCGCCCAACTGGCCCAGTTTCTTCCGACGGGCGGCAATTTGTCACTCAGCATCAACGGCTACAAGACAAACACAAACCGGAGCTTCCAGAGCATCAACCCCCGCTTCGGCAACACTCTCCGCCTGAACTTCAGCCAGCCTCTGCTAAAGGACTTCGGGTTCAAGATGAGCCGCCGGGAAATCATCATCGCCCGAAATAACAGGGACATTTCGGAGATGAACTTCGGCCGGGCCCTCGAAGAGGTCATCTACAGTGCTAAGACCGCTTATTGGAACCTGTTCTACAGCCTGGAAAACTTGAAGGTGCGCCGGCAGTCCATGAAGCTGGCCCTCGACCTCCTTGAGAAAAACAAGGCTGAGATAGAGGCCGGCACCCTCCCTCCTATCGAGATCCTAACTGCTCAGGCCGACGTGGCCACCCGGAAGGCTGATATCCTCGAGGCTGAGGCCATGGTTAAGAATAACGAGGACCTCCTCAAGACCATCATGAACCTCTCCGCCGAGGAGGCAGAGGCGGAGGTCGTCCGGATCGTCCCCACGGACAGTCCTTCGGTCAGCGGGGAGGAACCCAGCCTGGACAAAGCCCTGCTCACGGCCATGGAGAAGAGGCCCGACCTTCGAGCCAGCCGGGTCGACCTGGATAGCAGGGAATTCGATGTCAGTTACGCCCGGAATCAGCTCTTCCCCGACCTGCGGCTTCAGGCATCGTACTGGAGCCCTGGGATTTCGGGGGATCAGATCCTGTATGAGGGCGGCAATGCCTTAACCGGAAAGGTCATCGGCCGAATCCCCGGAGGCAGCTCGGATGCGCTGCGGGATGCGGTCAATTTCAAGTACAAGAACTGGTCCTTTGGGCTGACCTTCAACCTGCCCCTCAACACCCTTCTTTCCCGGGCCCTGTATGCCCAGGCGAGGCTCAACTTCAAGCAGGCCGCGCTGCAACTCCGAGACCAGGAACAGCAGATCTTCCTGGAAATAAAAACAGCCGTCCGGTCTGTCCGGACAAACTTCGAGCGGATCGAAGCCTACCGGGCCGCCCGGGAGCTCGCCCAGAAAAAGCTCGAAGCCGAACAAGAAAAATTCAACGTCGGTTTAAGCACCAACTATTTTATCCTTCAGTACCAAAGAGACCTGGCCGACGCCCTGATCATGGAACTCCGGGCCATCGTGGATTACAATATCTCTCTGGCTGGCCTCAACCGGGCCCAAGGTACGGGCCGGGAAGAACAGAACATCAGTGTCGACGAGTTCATCAAAGACGGGCAGGAGGCTGCCGGAGGCGGGATGCCGAAGCGCCGGCTGAGCCTGCCCTAGCAGAAGCCGGCCGCATGATAGATGGCAGGCCGATGGAAGGAACATGAAGATCAAATTTGGTCAAAGAAAGACTCAGGTCATCGCCGCGGTCCTCGTCATCTTCCTGGGATATCTCGGTTGGGAGATCTACCGGAGGGGTTTTGCGGGAAAGGAAGGCCAGGCGACAGGCCAAAGAGGGATTTCCGTGGCTGTTGAAATCGCGCCCGTGGAAAAGGGCACGGTCAGAGATGTCGGCCAGTTTTCTGGCACTCTGATTCCGAAGTCGAGCTTCCTCGTAGCCCCGAAGATCTCGGGGCGGTTGAAACAGCTCCTGATTGACATCGGAGACCGGGTGAGCCGCGACCAGCTGGTGGCGGTGATCGAGGATGAGGAATACCAGCAACAGCTCCTCCAGGCCGAAGCCGACCTCCGGGTTACCAGGGCCAACCTTGAGGAGGCAGAAAGCTCTCTCGAGCTTGCCAATAAAGACCTGGAACGAGCCAAGACCCTGCATCAGAAAGGCATTCAATCGGATTCCCAGTTGGACGCGGCCGTCTCCCAGCACGATGCTCAGGAGGCCCGCCGCAAGGTTGCCCTCGCGCAACTGGCCAACCGGGAAGCGGCCTTGGAGACGGCCAGGGTTCGCCTCTCCTACAGCCGGATCAAGGCGTCCTGGGAGAAAGGGAATGAGGTTCGGTACGTCGGGGAGAGGTTTGTCGATGAGGGAGCGATGCTGTCTCCCAATACTCCCATTATTTCGATCATCGAGCTTCAGCCCATAACCGCCGTCATATACGTTACGGACAAGGCTTATTTCCGCTTGAAAACCGAGCAGACAGCATCGGTCACGAGCAGCGCGTTTCCGGGGGATCCGTTCAGCGGCCGGGTCGCCCGGATCGCCCCCCTTCTCAAGGAGACCACCCGAGAGGCGCGGGTTGAGATAGAGATTCAAAACCCCCGGGGCCTCCTCAGGCCCGGCCTATTCATCAACACTCAGGTCGAATTCGGCCGGCGCGAAGAAGCGACCGTCGTCCCGGTCAAGGCGCTGGTCAATCGAGACGGCCGGCAGGGCATTTTCCTGGCCGACATCGAGAACAAAAAGGCCCGTTTCCAGCCCGTCACGGTCGGAATCGTTGAGGGCGAGCGCGCCGAGGTCCTTGAGCCTCGCCTCCTTTCCGGATATGTGGTCACCCTCGGACACCATCTCCTGGAGGACGGGACGACTATCATACTTCCCCAAACGGCTCCAGCCTCACCGGCTGCCGAGGCCGGGACCGCCCAGAAGCCGCCCCAGCGCGTGAATAACCCGCCTGAGGTAAAGCGATGAGCCTTTCCGGATTCTCAATCAAACGCCCGATTTTCACGGTGATGATCACCCTGGTCGTCGTCGTGGTCGGCATGGTCGCTGTATCCCGGCTCCCCGTCGACCTGATGCCGGAAATTGTCTTTCCCACGCTAAATGTCTCCACTTCCTATGAAAACACCGGACCCGAGGAAATCGAGGAATTGATCACCCGTCCCATTGAGGAAGCGATGAGCGCGGTGCCCGGTGTCGAGGAGGTTTTTTCGTCTTCCTCGGAGGGATCGAGCTCGGTGAGGGTTATGTTTTCCTGGGGGGTTAATCTCGATGCCGCCGCTGATGACGTCCGGGAACGTCTGGACCGGGTGATCGGCCGCTTGCCTGAAGATGTGGACAGGCCGACGCTCCGGAAATTCGACCCGGCGCAGTCTCCTATTCTCATGCTTGGGGCATTGAGCAATCTGGACCCGGTCCTGGCCCGGCGCATCATCGACGAGCAAATCTCGTACCGGATCGAGCGGGTCCCCGGAGTCGCCTCGGTCGACGTGTTCGGCGGGCGCGAGCGGGAAATCCAGGTCAACCTTGACCCCGACAAGCTCAAGGCCCTCGGGATTCCCCTGGATTTGATCATCACTAAGATCAGACAGGAGAATATCGACCTGCCGGCGGGGATCATCGAAAAAGGCAACTACGAGATTCTTGTCCGCATCCCCGGTGTCTATACGAGCCTGGATGAGATAAAGGAGACCGTCGTGGTCGTCCGGGAAGGCGTCCCGATCCAACTCAAGGAAATTGCCAGCGTCGAGGACACGTTCCGTCGGATAACGCGCATCGTGAGGATCAACGGCCTGCCCGGGACGAGGATCGCGATCTACAAGCAGTCCGGCAAGAACACGGTGGAAGTGGCAGAGGGAGTGCTGAAAGAAATAGAGGAGATTCAGGAGGATATCCCTCAAATTCAGCTCGTCCCCGTGTCAAACAGCTCGCAATATATAAAGAGCGCGATCCGCAACGTGAGCTCCTCGGCTCTTTATGGAGGGCTGCTGGCGCTGCTCGCCCTGCTGGTTTTTCTCGCCAACGTCCGGAGCACGATAGTCATAGCGACTTCCATCCCGATTTCGATCATCGCCACCTTTGCCCTGATCTATTTCGGCGGGTTTACGCTCAACGTCATGACCCTGGGAGGGCTGGCCCTCGGCATCGGGATGCTGGTCGACAGTTCCATCGTCGTCCTGGAAAACATCTTCC
>DQHV01000191.1 GCA_003524335.1 Candidatus Aminicenantota bacterium
GCAACGCGCCGATCAAGCCGCTCTACGACCTCGGCGTCGAGGTCATGGAGAACAGCGAGCTCGACCTCTACGATATTTTTCTCGCGGCCAAGGGCAACCCCAAGATCAAGGCTGTCGCCCGGGACATGGGCAAGGAGCTTGGTCAGGGGCTGGCCTACCCCGACCTCCTCGAAAAGCTGGCCCAGTACGAGGTCGCGCTGACGAAGTTCATGGGTATCCATCTGGGCGCCTCGGAGTTCGGCGTTTTCGCCAACAAGTGCTGGCCGGCCTTTGAAAAGTACTTCGGGTTCGTCCCCTGCTACATCAACTCGCGCCTGGCTGCGCGGGGGATTCCGGTTTCCTGCGAAGTGGACATCTACGGCGCGCTGAGCGAGTACATGGCGACCTGCGCGACCGAGCTCCCGGCCACACTCCTCGACGTCAATAATTCTGTGCCCCGGGACATGTACGAGGCGGCCCGGAAGCGTGTCGGCTCCTACAAGCCGACCGACCTGTTCATGGGATTCCACTGCGGTAACACGCCGTCGGTCTGCATGGTCGGGAGCGCGCTCAAATATCAGCTCATCATGCACCGGCTGATGGAGGGCGACAAGGAGCCGGACATCACCCGCGGCACCATGGAAGGCCGCATCCGGCCCGGCGGAATCACTGTCTTCCGGCTCCAGTCCACGGCCGACACAGTGCTCCGCGCCTATGCGGCCGAAGGGGAAGTGCTCGATATCGATCCCAAGTCATTCGGCAGCATCGGCGTCTTTGCGATCAAGGAGATGGGGCGATTCTATCGCCATGTCTTGATCGAGAAGCGGTTCCCCCATCACACGGCCGTCGCCTTCCAGCACGCCGGGAGGCCGCTCTTTGCGGCCGTACGGATGCTGGGAGTCGAGGAGGTCTATTTCAACCGGCCGGCGGGCCTGCTCTACCCGACCGAAAACCCTTTCTGATTAGTGACCTAATATAAATTTATCGGCTTTTGCTGTCCCCGGGAAGTCGGGCTGACAGGAATGAGAAGGCAGGGCGATGAAAGCGGCGCTGCTCACCGGGATAAAGAAGATCGAAGTCAGGGAAATTCCTGAGCCCGAACTAACCACAGACACCGATGTGCTCGTCCGCGTCGGCGCAGTCGGGGTCTGCGGCTCGGATATCCATTATTATTCAGAGGGAGGGATAGGCGACCAGATCGTCCGCTATCCTTTTATCGTCGGCCACGAGTGCTCCGGCACTGTGGAAAAGGCCGGAGCCTCGGTCCGGCGCCTAAAGCCGGGCGACCGGGTTGCCGTCGATCCGGCAATCGTCTGCGGAACCTGCGACCAATGCCTGGCCGGACGGCCGAACACGTGCCGCCGCCTCCTTTACCTCGGGACGCCCGAGCAGCTCTCCGGCGCCCTCTGCGAGCGCATCGTCGTGCCGGAGGAGAACGCTTTCTTGCTGCCCGCCGAACTGACCTTGGAAGAAGGTGTTCTTGTCGAACCCTTGACCATTGCTGTCCATGGTCTCAAGCTAGCCGGCGAACCGGTGCCCGATACGGTCGCGGTCCTAGGCGCCGGCCCGATCGGCCTGAGCGTCTTGCTGGCCGCCCGGGCGGCCGGCGTCCGCGCAGTCTATGTGACCGATAAAATCGACAGCCGGGTGGAAGCCGCCCGGAAAGCCGGAGCGTCCTGGGCGGGGAATCCCGACCGGGAAGATATCGCCGCCCGGATGAGAAGCCTTTCGCCCGAAGGGCTCGACGCCGTTTTTGAGTGCTGCGGCGACCAGTCTGCCTTTGACCAGGCCATTGATATCCTCAAGCCCGGCGGCCGCCTCCTCATCATCGGAATCCCCGCCGTGGACCGCATCTCTTTCGACATCCACGTCCTCCGCCGCAAGGAGCTTTCTCTGCATAACGTCCGCCGGCAGAGATTCTCTGTTCGAGAAGCCATCGACCTCATCCGAAACAAGAAGGTGGATGTGCGCTTCATGGCCACGCACACGTTCGCTCTCGCGGAAGCCCGGCAAGCCTTCGAGATCGCCGCCGGCTACCGAGACGGCGTTATCCGGGCCATCATCCGTCCGTGAAGGGGTTTTCCAGAGAAAGTCTACGTCACGATTATTAGTGAGATCGAGCCGTACTCTACGATAGGGCTTTCCGTGTCAGCCAACGGTTCAGCCGAACCAAGGCCCGGAACGAGAGGGCCTGCATCCGGCCGCGGGCCGGACGAACGGGACCTTGATAAGAGACCGATCTCTCTAAGTCGGGGACAACCACCCTTTNNTAGCTGAAGAAGTCGAAGTTGGCCGAGCCCATGATCAGCTCGTGGCCGTCCACCAGGATCGCCTTGAGGTGGGTCAGCCGGCCAGGGTAGAGGCGGAGGTCGATCCCCGAGCGCCGGGCCTCCCATGGAAGATAGTGACGCATCTGCGGCCAATTGTTGACCTCGGAGGTCAGGAGGACGGTCGGGGGCCGGCCGGGCCCGATTTCGCGCAGCCGGTCGAAAAAGGGTAGGGCGAAATAGGTGCTTTCGATGAAAATATCCTCTCGGGCTGCGCGGATGAGGTCCAGGATGGATTCGAAAGTCTGAGCGTTGGAGCGGCCATCCAGCAGGTAGAAATCGATGCCCGGGAACGACCGGAAAGCGGACTTGTCCCGGCCGTTCCAGGTGGACAGGAAATCCTCTTCCAGGAACGCCGCTATGTCGGGATTATCGATCCGCAGCATCATGTCGTGCCAGGCAAAGTTATGGTCGCTGAAATTGATGCCGCCGATATAGGAGATCCGGCCGTCGATGACCGCCATCTTCTTATGGTTCCGGGCGAAAAACCGACGCCAGAAGCGGCCATAGGGATTGGTGATCTTGATGCCGATCCCCTGACGGCGGAACTCTTCGGCAAGGTTCCGTGTGGCCCGCCATTCCCGCCGCAGTTCCCGGTCCCGCCAGTTCCCGGGGGAGTAAATGAACCGGTCGCTGACGATATACCGGGAGACATCGTCTATGAGGACGCGCCGGTCAGGGGCAGCGCCGTCCATAAGCATCTGGGCGATCCCGAGTCCGGCTCGGTCGGCGTCGAAGGTCATCGCCTGGACATAGACTCGGCTCCGGGCGGCCGAGATATCTTGGAGAAGTTGTGTCGCGAATTCGTCGGAATCGACCAGAAGACGGAAGCTCATCAGCCTGACCGCAGCATCAGCCGAATATTCCTTTAAGGAGATGGGGGAAGAAGACGGCGATAGCGAAACGGAGGAACCGTCCTGCCAGGCCCCAGATGATGAAAACCAGGAGAGGGACTCGGCAGATTCCCGAAGCGATGCTCACCACATAAAAAGGGGGAACTCCCAGAAAGGCGCTGGAAAACATGAACAGCCCGATCCGGTGCTGCCACTGGGCCATCTTCATCTGGACAGCCTGGAGTTTTTTCCCCGGTTCCTTGACGGAGATCTTGAGGATGCCGGCGCCGGCCAGGTACATGAGTGTCTTGGCCGTCATCTGGCCAAACGTCGCCAGGACGGTGATGGCCATGCCTTGGGAGCTGGGAGTCAGCGCCGCCACCCAAACCAAATAGACTTCGAGGTTGACGACCGGTACAAATCCGCTGATGACGCTGACGATATAGGTCGTGAGATAGAGCCCGTACCGGCCGATCAAGTGTTCGAAGTTCATT
>DQHV01000144.1 GCA_003524335.1 Candidatus Aminicenantota bacterium
AATTTTAGAAACGTTATAAATCTTGTTCAAATGAAAAAAATCATTTTAATCTCAATTATCTCATTGTTGTTTGTATTCTGTTCATCAGTGTCGGATCAAACACCAAAACAAAATGCGCGTCAAAAACAAAAAAACGATTGGATAGAAATGAATCTTAAAGGACAAGTTAAGTTAATTCGGGAGAATACATACAAAGCAGTTGAAAAAAACGGAGAGGTTCAAAAGGGTGAAAGAAAAGATAGTATCATCTATATTTTTAATGATAGGGGAAATAAAATTGAAATGAATAGTTACAAACCAGACGGAAGCCTTGATTGGAAATCCACTTACAAGTATGACAGTAATGGGAATAAGATTGAATGGAATATTTACAAGCCAGACGGAAGCCTTGGTGTGAAATACACTTCCAAGTATGACAGCGATGGCAATATCATTGAAGATATGAGTTATGATCCGACCGGAAGCCTTAATTGGAAATCCATTTACAAGAATGATAGCAATGGGAATATTATTGAAGAGAATATGTACAAACCAGAGGGAACCCTTGATTGGAAATACACCTGGAAGTATGACGGCAATGGGAATAGGATTGAAACCAATTGGTACAAACCAGCCGGAAACCTTACAAGTAAACAAACTTACAAGTATGACGATAATGCGAATCAAATGGAAAGGAGTCATTACAAGCCAGACGGAAGCCTTAAAGCGAAATACGCTTACAAGTATGACTATGACAAAAATTTCAACTGGGTAAAAAGAATTGAACTTGAAAATGATGTACCATTGTCCATTTGGGAAAGAGAGATTGAATATTATTAATTCTCCGAACCTGCCAAGTCTTCGGTGTTTGTTCCCTACGACCAATTACTCAGCAGACAAAAGAAAAACGGCAGCTAACAAGGGCTCCTCTGTATATAGGCTTTAGAGGATGAGAGATCGGAAAGTCAAGCCGAAGTCGCCCAGTCAGCCAGCGCAGCAGAAAACGAAATTCTTATAAGCCCATACCAGCAGTCATCAATGCGGTCCGCAGGGGTCTTATCCAGCAGGTCGACCGCTTGGAACGTTTACCATGGCCGGTAATGATCTGAAGAGCAACCGAACGAAACGCTGGATTGGCATCTTCCTGATTGCCGGTTTGATGAGATGTGGGGGCGGTGCCGAGGCGATTGTGGGCTCCTTGCGTAATAGCCAGCCTCCTGCCCGGTCGAACTTCTTCCAGGGTTCAAGAGCTGGGGACCAGCGCGAAATCCTCGGCGTCAAGCTCAACTGGTGCCCGCCGGGTCGATTCCGAATGGGCAGCCCGCCCGATGAACCGGAACGACGCCCAGGCGAGGATCAGGTCGAGGTGACGCTGACCCGAGGTTTTTGGATAGGCAAGTACGAGGTGACACAAGATCAGTGGAAACGAGTGGTTGGTGAGTTCCCGGACAAGGTCACAGCAGGTGAAGGCGCCGACTTCCCGGTTTACGCGGTCAACTTCGCCGAGGCGGAAGAGTTCTGCCGGAGGCTGACGGAAAATGCTCATGCGTCCAGCGACCTGCCTAGCGATTGGGAGTTCCGGCTTCCCACGGAAGCGGAGTGGGAGTACGCCTGCCGTGCCGGGACCACGACCGCAACATCCTTCGGTGACAAACTTAGCAGCAAACAAGCGAACTTCCAGGGGAAGCCATACAATGGAGCCGAGGACGGGCCCTCGCTAAAGCGGGCTGCCAAGGTCGGCAGCTACCCGGCTAACAAGTGGGGCACACACGATATGCACGGCAACGTTTTCGAGTGGTGCCGGGACTGGTACCACTCGAAGCTGCCAGGCGGCGCAAACCCAGACTTATATGCTGCAAGGACCTCGGCGACGCCAAGCCCTTACGGTGTCAAGTCCAGGGTGCGCCGGGGCGGTTGCTGGGCCGACGAGGGCTGGCCGTGCCGGTCGGCCTTTCGTCTCCGCTTCGAGCCCGAGCGGCGAAGCGACCACATCGGCTTTCGCATAGTCGCCGCGCCGATCTAAATCTCCCCCNNTCGTTTTATCCCTTATATATGGAGGACGTATAACCTGTTCTGGCGTCGACGACAGTTCCTCAAGACCTTCGGCTTACGGATTACGCCTTCCAACCACACCATCAACCGGATCACGCTTCCGGGGGATCATCGTGACTCCCGCCTTATCGATGGATTGACTTTCCCGGCGGGAGCATCCTTGCTCTTCTTGATCGATTTTTCGCTGGCCTTCCCCTCCGAACACATGCTCGGCCACCTCTGCACGATCTGGCACGCGCCTGAAGCCGGAAAGACCGCCAAATGGCCTCCGCTTCTCGCCGCCGCCAAGAAACTCCGGAAGATTCAGCCCTAACCGCGCCGCTTTTTGGGTTCGTCCTTGCCGGGCCTGGATGATCGGATTCGCCCGATAATTGGCGGGAAAGTCGAGCCAAAGATGCCCCCCCCGGCCCGCGTCCACGAGTAGAAATTTAGCCAACCGTGAGCGCAATCGCGCTCACGGAGCGTCTCCTTTGATGAGGCGCTCCTTCGGCCTTTAATCATTCGATTTCAAGAGAATGAGCTTCAGGCGAAGGGTATGCACCTTTCACTTGACAAAATGCACAAATGTGCATATCATCTTATGTGTTATCAATGGGACAAGAACAAAGCCGACGCCAATTTTCGCAAGCATGGCGTTTATTTCGCTGACGCCGTTTCAGTTTTCTCGGACGATCTTGCCCTGACCATCGAGGATGACTGTTCAGAGGAAAGACGATGGGTGACACTGGGACGCGACCTTTTCGGCCGGACTCTGGTTGTGGTTTTTAGCTGGAGAGGGGATGAAATCAGGATCATCTCGGCGAGAAAGGCCAACGCGAAAGAACGCCGGCAATACGGGAAAAAGCATGAGAAAAACCTATGACTTCAGCAAAGGCAAGAGAGGCGCCATTATACCTCTTCGCCCCGGAAAGACCAGGATCACGATCCGCATCGATAACGAGATCATCGGATGGTTCCGTGCTCAGGTCGAGGCGAAAGGCGGGGGAAGCTATCAAGCCATGATCAACGACGTCCTCAAAGAACATGTCCGACGAGGCGGAGAGGCCTTGGAGGCCTATCTCAGGCGTATCATCCGGGAGGAGCTCGGCGGCAAGGATTCACGGAGTCCGTCTTATCCGTTTTCTCAGGATCGAACATAATCACGGAGGCCGGACAATAGAGACTTTGACATCTTTTCGAGATTCGGTCTGCCATTTCCCTCGATGATTGATGGGAAAGTCGAGCCAAAGACGCCCACCCGGTCAGCGCAGCCTAAAACATATTTCTTATTCCCTAGCCGCGCAGCTTCTTGAGCTCTTCCTTGAGAGGAGGGATGACCTGAAAAAGGTCGCCGACGACACCGAAATCCGCCACCTTGAAGATGGGCGCGTCCGGGTCCTTGTTCACAGCCACGATGACTTTGGAAGAGGACATGCCGGCGATATGCTGAATAGCGCCGGAGATGCCGAAGGCCAGGTAGAGGTTGGGGGAAACGGTCTTCCCCGTTTGGCCCACCTGGTGCTGGTGGCCGATCCAGCCGGAGTCCACGGCCGACCGGGATGCGCCCACGGTCGAGCGCGGGATGAGCGCCGAGATCTCCCGGAGGAGCTCAAAATTCTCCGGGCCCTTCATGCCCCGGCCTCCGGAAATGACAATGTCGGCCTCGGTGACATCGATCTCACCGCCGCTCTCCTGGAGGACCTCCGTAACTTCGGCCCTGGCCTGAGCCGCCGGAATCTCAACGGCCTCCCTGATGACTTCGCCGGCGCCGGCCGCCGGGGCGAGGGGAAAGACATTGGGCCTGAGAGAAACCACCTCGGGCGAGGACGTCAGCCGGAAGGTCAGGAGTGCTTTGCCGGCGAAGATCGGCCGAGTGTACTCGAAGCCCCCGTCCCGGACAGAAACGCGAGTGCAGTCAGAGGCTAATCCCACACCCAAACGGGCGGCCAGCCGGGGGGCCAGGTCCTTGCCCATCGCCGTGGCGGAAAAGAAAACCGCCTTCGGATTGAGCTTCTTCACCAGGCCGGCCAGGGCGGCCGCATGATCCTGGGTCGAATACCGGTCCAGCGAGGCATTCTCCAGGAGGTACACCTTGGAGGCGCCGAAGGAAGGCAGCTCAGCGGCCAACGCTTCCATTCCGGTCCCTATAAGAACAGCGGCCGCCGTGATCCCGAACTCGGCGGCTTTTCGCCGAGCCTCGGACAGCGCCTCGAGCGAGGACTTCTTGACCTTCTTCTCTCTGGACTCGATGTAGGTCAGGATCATGGTCAGTCTCCTCAGATGACCTTGGCCTCGGTGTGGAGGTATTCGACGAGCTGCCGGGCGGTTTCTTCTGCTTCCCCCGTGACCACTCGTCCCGCCTTCCTGGCCGGGGGCTGGTCCATCCTGATGATCGCCACCCGGGGCGCCAGTTCATCGGGTTTAAACCCGAGTTCTTCGATCGAAAGACTCGGAATTTCCTTTTTCTTGGCCATCATGATGCCCTTCAGTGTTTCATAGCGCGGCTCGTTGAGTCCCTTCTGGGCGCTGACCACGGCCGGAAGCGTCAGAGACACTTTTTCCTGGGCTCCCTCTATCTCGCGGAGCGCGGTGGCCGCCTCTCCCTCGACCTCGAGCTTCACCACGACATTGGCCTGACCGATCCCCAGGAGCTCGGCGACCATCGCGGGTACCTGGGAATTGTCGGCCCCGACAGACTGCTTGCCGAAGAGCAGGAGCCGGGCGTCGGGGAACTTGGCCTGGACGAAGCGGGCGATGACCCGCGCCGTCCTCAGCCCATCATAAGTCTCGGGCAGCGGATCCTTGATGAGGACGGCCTCGTCCGCTCCCATGGCCAGGCATTTCCTGAGGATGACCAGCGACTCGTCCCGGCCCACGGTCACGGCGATGACCTTCCCCCCCTTGGCGCCTTTGATCCGGAGGGCTTCTTCCATGGCGTATTCGTCATAGGGGCTGAGGATGAAGTTCAGCCCCTCTTCGACTATGGAATTGGTCTCCTGGTTGATCCTGATCTTCGATTCCGTGTCGGGAACCCTCTTGACGAAAACGAGGATGTCCATTATCCCCTCCTCTCGGAATTTTTGGGGGACCTAGGGTTATTCCCCATACCGCTTCAGAATGAGACAGCCGTTGGTCCCGCCGAACCCGAAGGAGTTGCTCAGGGCATAGCGGATCTCCGCCGGCCGGGCCGCGTTCGGGACATAGTCCAGGTCGCACTCCGGGTCCGGACGTTCATAGTTAATGGTCGGGGTCATTATCTTGTTGGCCAGGCAGAGCGCGGTGATGCCCGCCTCCAGGGCTCCGGCCGCGCCCAGAAGATGCCCGGTCATCGACTTGGTCGAGCTCACGCCGAGGCGACGGGCGTGCTCGCCGAAAACCTGCTTTATGGCCAGCGTTTCGATCTTGTCGTTGAAAGGCGTGCTCGTTCCGTGAGCGTTGATGTAGTCGACTTCGGTCAGGTCGATGCCCGCGTCCGTCAGGGCGCGCCGCATCACGCCCTTAGCGCCTTCGCCGTCCTCCGCCGGCGCGGTGACATGATAGGCGTCGCCGTTCATGCCGTAGCCGACGATCTCGGCATAGATCCTGGCTCCCCGTCGTCGGGCGGCCTCGAGCTCCTCGAGGAGCAGGATGCCCGCTCCCTCGCTCATCACGAACCCATCGCGATCAGCATCAAACGGACGGGAAGCCCTTTGCGGCTCGTCGTTCCGCGTCGATAGGGCCCGCAGGGCACAGAATCCGGCCACACCCAGCGGCGTTATCGGCGCCTCCGCCCCTCCCGCCAGCATGCGCTCGGCGTCGCCGCGGACGATCATCCGGTAGGAGTCCCCGATGGAGTGGGTGCTCGTCGCGCAGGCCGTTGCCGTGGCCGAGTTGGGTCCCCGGCTCCGGTACTTGATCGAAACATATCCGGCCGCTTCGTTGATGATGATCGAAACGAGGAAGAACGGCGAGACCCGGTCCGGGCCTCTCTCGAGCAGGGTTTTGTGGCTCTCCTCGATCGTGGCTAACCCGCCGATCCCGGAGCCGATATAGACGCCGGTCCGGTCGCCCTCCAGCAAATCCGGGTTGATTCTTGCGTCCTCGACCGCCAGCGCCGCCGCCGCCAGGGCAAACTGGATGAAGCGGTCCATCCTTCGGGACTCTCGTCTTTCGATGAAGGCCAGGGGGTCGAAATTCTTGACCTCGCCGGCGATCCGGGTGGAGTGCTTGGAAGCGTCGAACCGGGTGATAGGACCGATCCCGCTCTCTCCCCGCAGCAGGGCCTCCCAGTTCTTCTGAACTCCGATTCCCAAGGGGGAGACGACCCCGATTCCGGTTATGACAACCCTCCGGGCGGAAGAGGGCCCGGGCGACGAGCCTCTTAAGTCCATGAAGGAAGCGCTTTACTTGGAAAGACGCGTCGTGATGTAGTCGAGGGCCTTGCCGACCGTCGTCAGCTTCTCGGCTTCCTCGTCGGGGATGTCCAGGCCGAATTCGTCCTCGAGGGCCATGACGAGTTCCACCGTATCCAGAGAATCGGCACCCAGGTCATCGATGAAGGACGCAGTCTCTGTCACTTGGTCCTCGCCGATGCTCAGCTTGTCGGACACGATCGTCCTGACTTTCTTTAAAAGTTCTTCTCTTTCCATGTTGACCTCCTCAATTTATCTCAAGCCGTTAGGTGTACATCCCGCCGTTGACGTGGATGACCTGGCCTGTGATGTACGCTGCCTGGTCGGACAGCAGGAACTTGACCGCCTGGGCCACATCCTCCGGGGTCCCCATCCGTTTCATCGGGATCATCTCCAGGAAGGCCTTCTTGACGGCCTCGGGAAGGCTCTCCGTCATGGCGGTCATGATGTACCCCGGGGCCACACAGTTAACTGTGACCTCGCGGCCGGCCACTTCCCGGGCCAGGGACTTGGTCAGCCCGATGACTCCCGCCTTCGAGGCGGAATAGTTGGCCTGGCCGGCGTTCCCCATGACGCCTACGACCGAGGAGATGTTGACGATCCGGCCGAACCGGCTGCTAATCATAGGCCGGATGGCCGCCCGGCAGAAATTGAACACGCCCTTCAGGTTCACCGCCAGGACGGCGTCCCATTCCTCTTCCCGCATCCGCATCAGAAGGTTGTCCCGGGTGATGCCGGCGTTGTTGACCAGGTAGTCGAGCCGCCGATGTTCCCCGACGACGCCTTCGACGACGGCCGCGGCCTGGTCGAAGCGGGAGACATCCGCCGTCTGGACAGAGGCCCGTCCGCCGCTCCGGGCGATCCTCTCGGCCACGGCCTCGAGTTTCTCGCGCTGGATATCGACCAGGACGACCAAGGGGCCTTCTTTGGCCAGCTCAAAGGCGATCGTCTCCCCGATCCCCTGGGACGCACCCGTGACCAGAGCGATCCGGCCCGAAAACGTCGGGTTAGGCTTGGCGTCCATGGCTTTCCTCGCAGAGCCGGTGGAGATCCTGCAGGGGATGGTGGTTCACCCTCGCGCCCGCGGCGATCCTCATGGGTTCCCCCTTATTCGCTTTCTGCTTCTTCAATCACCTGCCGCCCGCGGTAGTAGCCGCATTCAGGACAGGCCCGATGAGGCAATTTAGGAGGCCCGCAGTTCGAGCAGACGGAAAAGGCGGGAAGGGTCAGGGCGTCATGGGCCCTGCGATTTCCCTTGCGCGAAGGCGAGTGACGGCGTTTTGGGTTGGGCATTTAACTCTTATCTCTCACGAAATATTTTAGCTTGAGCAGCCGGGGGTCCTCTTCCTTGACCTCGCAGCTGCAGTCGCCGTTGCGCCGGACCTTGCCGCAGACCGCGCAGATCCCCTCGCAGCTCTCCGCACAGAGCGGCTTGAGGGGGAAGGTCAGGTTGAGCTGTTCGAGGATGATCTCCCCTAGGTCGACCTGGTTATCGCGGTAAAAAACCTGGCCCAGGTCGTCCTCTTCCAGCTCGTCCTTCATAAGGTCCAGCTCTTCCGGCAGGTAGACGAGGTCGAAAGTGGAATCGACGGGGAACTCGTAGGGGCTGAGGCAGCGGCTGCAGACGAAGCTCAGACGGGCGGTCAGCCTCCCTTTGATCCAGATCTCATCGCCGACCTTACGGACGATGGCCTCGGCGTGGGCCGGGGACAGGAAAACAGTGTCCTCCTCGACCAGGTCGACGTTGAGAAACTCGAAGTCGCGGGAGACGGATAGCCCGTCTTTGGGAATTCTATCGACATCAATAACCATGGGTTTTTTCTCAAAAATTCACTTTATTATACCATCTGCCCTTCGAATGTCAACGCAAAGGCGGTTTGACAGCATCCCAGGGCGATGCTAATAATGGAAACCGTAGAAAATGAGGAAAGCCGGTCTTCACATCCTGATCCTCCTTATGTTCTTCGCTGCCTTACCCGTGGTCCCCGCCGCTTTAGACAATGGCCAGGGCCAGACAGAATGGGTCATTCTTCTCCACGGCCTCGGACGGTCCAGCCGCTCCCTCGCCCGCCTGCAGGCCAACCTGGCCAGCCAGGGGTATTCGGTCCTCAACCTGGACTACCCTTCGCTGAAATACCCCATAGAATACCTGGCTCATGAGATCCTCCATCCCGAGGTCGTGCGGCTCTCCAAGGCCTCCCCGACCAAGATCCATTTCGTGACCCATTCGATGGGAGGGATCGTCGTTCGCTGTTATCTCAAGCACCATCACGTGCCCGCCCTGGGCCGGGTCGTCATGTTCACCCCCCCGAACCAAGGAAGCGAGCTGGCCGACCTCCTCAAGAGGAGCGCCCTTTTCAAGAGTTTCATGGCGCCGGCCGGCCGCGAGCTGGGCACCGACTTGGAGAGCCTCCCGCTCAGGTTGGGAGGCGCCGACTTTGACCTGGGAGTCATCGCCGGCAGCAAGAGCTATAATCCGATCCATTCGCTGATCCTCGACGGCCCGGATGACGGGACGGTAACCGTGGAGAGCACCAGGATGCCCGGCCTTGCCGATTTCATCATCCTGCCATGCAGTCACAATTCGATCATCAGGAACAAGGCGGCAATCGGTCAGGTCATCCACTTCCTCCGACATGGCGCCTTCCAGCGCACCACCGGGAACGGGTGAGGCCGGGATGGACAATCCCAAACGGCTCCGCTTCTATGCCAACTCGACCGCCCACCTGCCGACTTGATATCCCTAAATCGGCGAGTATAATAAGAAGCAAATGGCCGGATTCAACGCTGAGGTCAAGCGGCTGGCTGTTGTTTTCCATGTCCAAACCCAGGATGTGGGCCCTGGCGCTCGCTACGTCGAGTCGCTGATCTATAAATCGGGAAAGCTGCTCTCCTCGCGCAAGACCGACTACACTTCCTCCCTGGCCAGCCCTCAGCTCCAGGTTAGGGTGCAGCAGATCATGGAAGAGCAGCACAACGCCATTCTCAGAGAAATCGCAGACGGGAGGTTCGACCATTACCTGACCCCGGAAGAAAGACACCCCATACCTGACAAGGGCTGATGGCCTCGGAGAAAAAACTCTTCCTGATCGACGGCAATTCTCTCCTCTATCGTTCCTATTACGCCATCCAAAGATTATCCACCTCACAGGGATTTCCGACCAACGCTATATATGGTTTCATCAACACCCTCCGCAAGATCGTCGAGCAGGAGAAACCGCATTACCTGGGGATCGTTTTCGACACCGGGAAACCGACCATCCGCCACCAGATGTTCAAGGCTTACAAGGCCCACCGCAAGCCGATGCCCGAGGACCTCATCCCTCAGGTTCCCATCTTGAAGAAGGTCATTCGGGCCATGAACATCCCTCTTTTTCAGTATGAGAATTACGAGGCCGATGACGTCCTGGGCAGCCTCGCCCAGAAGGCGGGCGAGAGGAGGATACCGGCCGTCCTTGTCAGCACGGATAAGGACCTTCTCCAGCTCGTGGATGAGGGCACGGCGGTCTTCAACCCGGCCAAAGAGATCTATCTCGATGAAGCCAAGGTCAAGGAAGTCTTCGGAGTCGCACCCTCGCAGGTTGTCGATGTCCTATCCCTCTGGGGAGACCCGTCGGACAACGTCCCGGGTGTCCCAGGTATAGGAGAAAAGACCTCCAAGCAACTCATCAATCAATTCGGGTCGTTAGAGAACCTGCTCCACCGCCTATCCGAGGTCAAGAACCCCCGCCTGCGGGAGAAGATCGAACAGAACCGGGAGAAGCTCGAGGTCAGCCGGCAGCTGGTGACGATCGAGAGGAACCTGGACGTCCAGTTCAACCTCGACGATTTCACCCTCTCCCCCCCGAACACCGGAGAACTGGCCGCCCTTTTCCAGGAGCTGGAATTCACCTCACTCCTGGCCGATCTGGTCAAAAAGCCGGCAGACGCCGAAAAAAACTACAAGGCTATCCTGGACGAGCCGGCGCTCCGAGATCTTGTCGGCCTCATCCGGCAGGCCGGTTTCGTCTCCTTGGATACGGAGACCGACAGCGTCTCGCCCACCCGGGCCCATCTCGTCGGCATGTCCTTCGCCATCAAGGCGGGGGAGGCCTTTTACCTGCCCCTCGGACACGACTACGCTGGAGCGCCCGCCCAGATCCCCAAGAACACGGCCTATGAAATCCTCAGAGACGCGCTGGCGGACCCGGGAATCAGGAAAATCGGGCAGAACATCAAGTACGATTACATCGTGCTTAAGCGGGAGGGACTGGAGCTCCGGGGCATCGACCAGGATACTATGGTCCTCTCCTATCTTCTGGAGCCGAACTGGGGCAAGCACAACCTGGAGAAACTGGCCCTGGCCTATCTCCAGACGCAGGCCACTCCCTACGAGGAGGTCGCGGGCAAGGGCAAGAACGCGGTCACGATGAACGCGGTCCCCCTGGAGAAGGTCGTGCCCTATGCCTGTCAGGACGCCGACTTCGCCCTCGAGCTGAGTGAAAGGCTTTGGCCGAAAATCGCGGAGCAGAAACTCGACCGCCTCTACCGCGAGCTCGAGCAGCCGCTGATCGAGCTCCTGGCCGAGATGGAGGTCTGGGGGGTCAAGGTCGAACGGGAGGCGCTCGAGGAGCTTTCAGCCGAGCTCGGCTCTGAGCTTAAAAAACTGGAAAAGAAAATCTTTGCCCTGAGCGGCAGCGAGTTCAACCTCAACTCGCCCCAGCAGCTGGCCGACGTCCTTTTTCACAAATTCCAGCTCCAGCCGTCCCGCAAGACAAAGATCACCAAGCGCTACTCGACCTCGCTGGACATCCTGCAGGAACTGGCGCCCCTTCATCCCCTGGCCCAGTACGCCTTGGAATTCCGCCAGATGGCCAAGCTGAAGTCGACCTACGCCGACGCGCTTCCGCTCCTCATCAACCCGGAGACGGGACGCCTCCATACCTCGTATAATCAGACGGTCACGTCCACCGGCCGGCTCTCGAGCTCCGACCCCAACCTCCAGAATATCCCGATGCGCGGCGAGATCGGGCAGCGCTTCCGCCGGGCCTTCGTCCCCGAGGCCGGGCATCTCCTGCTGGCCGCCGACTATTCCCAGATCGAGCTCCGCGTGCTGGCCCATCTCTCCCAGGACCCGGCGCTGATCGAGACATTCGTCGCCGACCGGGACATCCATGAAGAAACGGCGCGCCGGGTTTTTGGAGAAGGCCTGCCTCAGCTCAAAGATGAACTGCGCCGCAAAGCAAAGATTATCAACTTCAGCATCATCTACGGGACGTCGGCCTTCTCCCTCGCCAAGGAGCTCGGCACGACCCAGCGCGACGCCCAGGATTTCATCGACCGCTATTTCTCCCAGCATCCGAAGGTCGGAGAGTTCCTGGAGGCCACAGTCAAGAAGGCCGAGGAGCGGGGCTTCACGGAAACTCTCTACGGCCGGGTCCGCCAGGTTCCCGAGCTCAAGCAGAAGGACCGGATGACCCAGCAGGCCGGACGCCGCATCGCCCTCAACGCACCCATCCAGGGCTCGGCCGCCGACTTGATGAAAAAGACGATGATCGACATCTGGCGGGTGTTCCGGGAACGCCGCCTGCGCACAAAGATCATCCTCCAGGTCCACGACGAACTGGTTTTCGANNGCTGGGGCAAGAGCTGGGCCGACGCCAAGTAAAGGTCGAGGCCCTGTGATTATGCTGGGGTGATCAAAGATTCTTCTGGTACACGCGGAAACGCTTGTAGACCTTGCCCCCCATCCTTTCCATCTCCGCCCTCACCTTGACGTTGGATTCCATCTCGTGATGCGAATCCAGGTAATCGAACCCGGCTTCCCTGGCCGAGGTCAGCATCTTGAAGCCCATCAAGACGTCGAGCCCCATACCGCGGTATTTCTCCCTGACCGCACCGAGCAGGAGGTCGAGCTGCTTAGTTTTTTTCGCGGCCCGCAGGATGTGCAGGAACCCGAACGGGAGAAGGCGTCCCCTGGCCTTCTGGATTCCGGCGGTCATATCGGGCATCCCCACGACAAAGGCCGCCGGCTCGCCGTCCTTGGTCACGACCTTGATGAACCGCGGGTCGAGGATGGGCATGTACCGTTTCGCCAGGTCATCCATTTCCTTCTCTTCAAGGGGAGCAAAGCCGTAGATATTGCTGCCCGTGTAGCACTCATTCATGAGCCCGAGGATCGGCCGGATCCAGGGCTTGAGCTCCTTACGCTTTCGGAATTCGACCGTTCTAAAATTCCCCCGCTTCTGGGCCCGCTCAAAAATCTTATGATAGAACGCCGGAAGCTCGTCGGGCACGTCGAGTTTGTAGACGTAATAATCGATGTCCTTGATATAACCTTCGCCCTCAACCATCCGAGGCAGCCAGTCGAAATTATAATAAGTCGCGATAGTGGCCCGGTGTTCAAAGCCTTCGATCAGATATCCCTCGGGGTCCTGGTCGGAAAACCCGTACGGGCCGACGATCCGAATCATCCCCAAGCTGCGGGCCCATTCCTCCACTCGGCCGAGCAGCGCGTGGACGACTTCCGGATCCTCGATCGTCTCGAGATAACCGAAGCGGGCCAGCCGCTCCTTTCGGTGTTCGTTGAACCGCGTATTGATGATGCCCATGACCCGGCCGACGAGCCGGCCACCCCGATAGGCCAGGAAAAGGATGCTCCGGCAATAGCCGAACGCCTTGTTCTTCCTGGGGTTAAAGTACTTCCGGTCGTCCATGAAGATCGGAGGAACCCAATTGCGGTGGCCCTTGTGGATCTTTTCCGGAAGATAGATAAACGCCCTCAGGTCCCGGCGCGTCTTGGCTTCACGGACGTCGATGGGCATGGAGTTTAGATCTTCATCGGCATGAGGACATAGGTGTATTTGATGTCCTCGTCGAGATCCGGCTTCATGATGGCGGCGCTGTTCTCGTCCTTGAGCTCCAGCCGGATCCTCTCCGATCTAATGGACAGGAGAAAATCCAGGAGATACTGGGAGTTGAACCCGACTTCGAGCTCTGTTCCTTTGTAGTCGACATCCAGGTCGTCTCTGGCCTCGCCGATCTCCGGGTTGGATGAGAAGAGCTTGAGGCTCCCCTTGCCGATCGAGAATTTCACTCCCCTGGACCGTTCGCTCGAGAGCAGCGAAACCCGGCGAATGGCCTGGGTGAACTCCTCTTTCGCCACCCGGAGGAGATGGGGGTTTTCCTTGGGAATGACGGCCTCGAAATTGGGGAATTTGCTCTCTATGATCCGCGAGATCAGCATTCGGTTTCCAACCCGGAAGAAAAGGTTGTTCTCGTCGTGGTCGAATTCAACGGCGTCATTCGTTATCTTCCGCAGCTCGCCCAGGGTTTTTTTTGCCACGATGACCCGGACCTCTTCCCCGGGATCCAGCCCATCCACGAAGGTCGAGGTGTAGGACAGCCGGTGGCCGTCCGTGCTCACTAACTCAACCGCCTCCTTCTTCAGGATGAGGAGCGCACCGTTCAGGTAGTACCTCTGCTCCTGGGCGATGGCAAAGTAGACCCGGTCGATCATCTCCTGAAACCGGCTCAAAGGCAGGGCGATCCTTCTCTCGAACTTGGCCTCCGGCACCAGCGGGTAGTCTTCCTTGGGCAGGCAGAGCACCTTGAACTCGCTCTTCCCGGAGCTGATCTCCATCATAAGATCATCGTTCTCCTCAAAGGTGATCATCCTTTCGTCGGGCAGCGATTTGACGATCTCAAAAATCTTTTTTCCCGAGATCGTGATCGAACCCGGCTCTTCCGTCTTCACTGGAAAATGCGTTCTCAGCCCAACCTCAAGATCAGTCCCGGTCATCTCGACCTTATCTTCACCCGCAGTGATCAGAATATTGGCTAAAATGGGCATCGTGTTCCGTTTCTCGACAATACCCTGGAGAAGTTGTAGTTCAGCGAGGATGGCTTCTTTGACGACGGAGAATTTCATTTTTCCACCTTTCTCAGAGACATTATTATTCTTCTTTATTATCTTATTATAAAATTACTCTATTTAAGAAGAAGAATAAAATCAATTGGAAATGTGTAAATCATCGCTAAACCATTGACAGTTCTACTGGATCAACCCGATCAGGTTGTTGATTTCTTTGTTGAATTCGGGATTCTTGCGCCGCATCTTCTCGATTTTCCGCACGCTATGCAACACCGTGGTGTGATGTTTTCCACCGAACTTTTTTCCGATCTCGGATAGGCTGGCCTTGGCCAGCTCCTTGCAGAGATACATGGCGACCTGTCGGGGAAAAGCAACCTTGGGCGAGTTGTTCTTGGACTTGAGCTGGGCGAGCTTGATCTTGAACTGATGGCAGGCCAGCTTCTGGATCTTTTCCACAGTGATGACAGAGGCCATTGAATCGAGGAGACTTTTCAGCGCTTCCTTGGCGATGTCGAGGTCGACCTTCTCGCCCTTGAGCGATGAATAAGCAATGACCCGCCGCAAGTAGCCTTCGAGTTCGCGGATGTTGGAATGGACTTTGTCGGCGATGAAAAGGGCTACGCTCTCGGGGAGGACGACGCCTTCAACCTGGGCCTTTTTCTTCAGGATGGCGATGCGGGTCTCGATATCGGGCGGTTTGAGGTCGGCAATCAGGCCCCATTCGAAGCGAGAGCTGAAGCGCTCCTCGAGCTGTGGAATTTCCTTAGGCGGGCAGTCGCTGGAGATGACGATCTGCTTCTGATTCTCGTAGAGATGGTTGAAGGTATGGAAAAATTCTTCCTTGGTCCGTTCCCGGCCGGAGAGATAATGGATGTCATCCATCAGCAGCAGGTCGATGCTCCGGTACTTCTGTCGGAACTCGAGGATCTTGCCGTACTGGATATGGTTGATCAGTTCGTTCATGAACTTTTCGGTGGTGACGTAGAGGATCTTCAGCCGGTGCTGTTTGCCCAGGGCGGAATGGCCGATGGCGTTCATCAGATGGGTTTTGCCGAGCCCGGCGCCGCCGTAGATATAGAGCGGGTTGTATGATTTAGCCGGGTTCTTGGCCACCGCCAGGGCCGCGGCGTGGGCGAACTGGTTACAGGCCCCGACGACGAAGGTTTCGAAGGTGTAGTGGGGGTTGAGGTTGGGGCTGAGCAGGGGGCCGTGCTGGGCGCGTCTCTCCTCCGGCGAGCGCCGCATGAACGGGCCGGGGGTCTCGTCGAAGATGTACTTGATCTCATAGGCCTTGCCGAAAAGACCCTGGGCCGTCTCGCCGATCAGGGCGGAATAATGGAAGGAAAGCCAATCGCGGAAGTAGGAATTGGGGACCTTGATGTAGAAGATGTCTTTCTCCTGGCCGATGTAAAGCGTGGGCTCAAACCAGGTTTCGTAGCTGTTTTGGTCGACCTTCTTTTTTACGTCCTGGAGGATCTGCTGCCAAGAGTTAAGTTTTTCTTTATCTTGCATAGCGGCTCATTAAATTTCCACAGAAATATCCACAACTGTGGAAAACCTTGCAGCCTTGCTGAAGGGGCGTCCGCGAAGGCGAGGGAAATCATAGCATTCCGAAAAACCGATTTCAAGAGGGTAAAAAAAAGAAGGAGGAATGATGGGGTTAGAAGTCGAGGCCGATCCAGAACTTGGTCTCGAATGGACCGTAGGCTTGGAAAGAGAAAGGGTTGGAGAGGTCGGGCCAGCCCAGCTTTTTAACCCATTCGATATGCATCGGAAGACCCAGCAGGAAGAGCTGGACGCCCCAGCCGTAGGAGCCGATGGCGTCCAGTACAACGGGCGGGCGGAGGCGTTCGGGGGACAGGTAGAATTTCGCCGGATAGCCGTTAAATCTGGCCCGGGTGAAGTCGAAAAAGAGGACGGCGCGGATGGGCCCGATTGTGCCGATTATGGTCGAAGCGATGTTGATCAGGGGCAGGCGCAGCTCGGCGTTGGCGAACCAGCCCTCGGTGCAGGCGATGTTGTAGAAATAAGCGGACCGGACCTGGTTGTTTCCTCCATAGTAGGAGATGTACGGGTTCCTGCCCCGGCTGGCCCAGCCCTCGAGACGCAGGGCGACGAGAGCGTCGCCTCCCAGGTAGAGGTATTTGCGGAGGTCGGCTCGCACCGTGGTGTTGCTGAAGAAACCCTGGGCGACCGGGAAGGCCTGGGCCAGGGAGAAGCGGAAGGTGTGGCCGGCGCGCGGTCCGTAGTACGGGCTGAAATGAGTCGTCTCGCCGACGAAGGCCAGGGAGAGAGAAAGGACATTGCCGTTCCAGAAGTAGCCGTAGCCGGCCGGGCTGGCGCTTTGCCGGTTGAAGCTGTAGGGGTCAAAGAAATTCTCTTCGTAACGGTAGAACCCGAAGTTCCCTTCCAGGCGGTAATATCGGTTGATCGGATAATAGGCCTCGATGTTGGCGCTGGTGATCTTACGGTAGGCGATGGCGTCCTGGTAGGTCAGGCGATTATAGAGACCCGGATCGATATAGGCATAAGGAGGGTAATAGAACATCGTGAACTCAAAGACGGTAGGCATGAACTGGAGGCGCCGTTTCTGGTTGAGATAGGAGAGATAATAAGACCGCAACCCCCGGGCCTGATAGATCATGACCAGGAAATTGTGGTCGCCCAGAAGGTCGCCGAAGGCGAGGGCGGCGCCGCCGTAGAGCGAGCCGTCCGAGGAGACGACGACATCGACCGGCGGCCGCCTGGCGACATAGAGCTTGTTCAAACCCGGGTAGGGCTCGATTTTCTTGTCCTCGATATCCAGCGTGAGCGCCGGCCGAAAGCGGCGCGGCGGCTCGGCGCTCCCGAGTCCGGCGAAGGTGACCCGGTCCTCGATGGTCCCCTCGAGTCGGGCCGAGAAGACCTGGTAGGACCCCTTATTGAAGGACGAGAAGAAGAGCGTCCCCGGATTGGACGGATGGGCTGAGGGGAAAAAATTCCCGGTCCAGACGTCGGTATACCGCTTGACCTCTCCGTTCGTGAGGTCGACGGAATAGATGTTGAACGCTTCCCGGACGTCACCGACGTAATAAATCTGGCGCCCGTCGGCTGAAAAGGATGGGGAGGTGGTGTTTCCCGGCCCGAAGGTGAGCTGGGTTTTCTGGCTGAAGTCGGCGAGCGGCGAGAGAAAGAGTTTGTCGGTGTTGTCCAGCCGGATCGAATAGGAGACAGACAGTCCGTCGGGAGAGATGGCCGGCGCCTTCTCGAAATAGTCGTCCCGGGTTAGGTTGACGATCTCTCCGCTTCCGAGGTCGAGCTTGAAGATGTCGTGCGTTCCCTGGGTAAAGGCGGTGAACATGACCGCCCGGCTGTCCGGGAAAAAGCGAGGGGCGGAGGGCCGGTCATGTCCAATTTTGTACTTGGCTTGAATGCCTCCGCGCACCGGGTCGATAAGATAGAGGGAATATTTTCTCCCGTCCCTGGCGATGAAGGCAATGGTGTCTCCGTCGGGGGACCAGGCGATGTCGCTCCCCAGGGAGGGGTCGTACTCGTAGACGATGTATTCGTATTCGGTGGTGAACCCCGGGGTGATGTTCTTGATGATCGAGCCGTCTTCGGTCGAGACGAGGACGAGGTCGATGTCGAAGTCGGTGACGTTGAAGGTCAAGGCCGCGACCAGGTCGCCGGAGGGGGAGACGGCGTAGGAAAAAGTGAAGTAATAGGGGTTGAGCGGGAATTTCGGGCCAAGGGCGATGCTGTAGTCGGCCGGGTTCTCGCGCAGAAGGAATTTCCGGTTCTTCTCCCGGAGGTATTTCTGGAACTCGTGGTTGAAATCATGAGGCTTGATGTTGAAGGCTTTCTTAAGGGGGGTGATCCTCCTGATGAGGGGCGAGCCCTTGATCGACTGCCAGAGGTCCTTCACCGCGTTCTTGCCGAAGCGGGCCTCGATGAAATCATAGATGGCATGGCCGAAGTCGTAGGAGGGATCGCGGGGCATGGGGAAGCGGGTGGCGAGGTCCCCGGATTCCGTCATCTCGGGGACTCGGTCGTTGAGCACAGCGTCGCGGACAATCATCGTCGACCAGGCAGACCAATCCTGAGTAGCGTACTCGGACAGCCCCTCGAACAGCCAGAGGGGCGGGATATTCAGGGCGTAGAGGGAGGCGATCTGGCTTCCCCAGAGGATGTCGAACTCGAAGATGTGGGCCAGCTCATGCTCGATGAGACGTTGGAGTTCGTCGAGGGGCATATCGCCGTGGACGCCGATCCGGTGGAGGAGCGGCTCGCTCACCCCGAGCACGCCTTCCGAGATGTCAAACACGTTGGAGAGCTCGAAATCGGTGTAGGTGGTGTAGAAGATGAGCGGCACGGGGTCGGAGAGCTGGTGTTTAAGCCCCTCGCTCAGTTTCTGGTATGCGCTTTCGGCCAGCTCGGCGACGTTCTTGAGGGTCTGAGGCTCCTTGGCATAAAAGTAAATGCGGAAGTGCTCGGTCGGATAGCTCTTCCAGCGGAACGTTTCATAGATGACCTTGTTCTTGCCGTAATAGGGATAGAACATAAATTCCTGGGCCGCAGTCGCAGAGACGAGACTCAGGGCCATGACGAGCAGGGCAGAGGACCGGACACGCAACTCCATCGGGGCTCCCTTATTTCAACAAGAGGTACCTTTCCTGCATCCTCTCCTCGCTCAGTATCGGGCGGAAGAGCTTGGTTTTAACCCTCTGAGCGAGGTCGTAGAAAGCGAAGTCGGCCCGTTGCTTGGGGTTGGAATACGCCTTCGTTTCCTTGAAATCCCTGTCCAGCACGACCTCACCGCTGTCGCCCCGGATGAGATAAAGATGGAGGCTGAGCGAAAAGAGGCTTCGCTCGGCAATACCCCTTTGTCGGGCCAGGGGGTCCTCTGCGTCGGCCTTGGCCTTGCCCAGGATCGCCTTGCGCGTTTCCCGGCTCAACTCGGCTTTTCCGGTGATGTAGAGCACGCGGCCGGGTCCCGGAGTCAGGGATCTCCAGAAATCCGGCTTCCGGAAGAGCTCCTCGCTTTCTAGGGCGACTCGCTGCACGGTGACCCGAAAATGCAGCCTCCTCTCGAACTCCGGGCCGAAATATTCGACGATCTCCTTGTTCAGGTCGAGTCCATCGGGCTCCTTGGCGACGAGAAAACCGCTAAAGACCAGTTGCTCGAACTGCTCCGGATGGAGCGGTGAATAAGCGGGGAGCTCCACTCGGATCTTGCGGTAGGTGTCTCCGCCGCCGCAGGCCGCCAGGAAGGCCAGCAGACAGAGGAGGATCGGGCTATTTATTTTCATCTTGCGCGGCCTTGCCCTTTTTATCAGATTTTTCAGGTTTGAGGTTGTCCTTAAAGTTCTTGAAGTTGAGCTTGACCCAGGGGTTGTCCGGCGCCACCTTCAGGGCGGCCTCATATTCCTTCCGGGCGTCTTCCCAAAGTCCCTTTTTTTCATAAGCCACGGCGAGGTTGTTATGGGCCGCCACCGATTGCGGATCCTGGTCGAGGACCTTTTTCCAGCGGAAAACGGCCTCGTCCCAGAGGTCATTGTCCGCCGCCCAGATGCCGAACCCGACTTGATCCTTAAGGCGCGGCCCGGCGCAGCCGAAGACCAGGGATATCCCCAGAAAGGCCAAGGCGATTGCCGTCAGGGTGGTCTTGGACATGGCCGGACTTTTGAAAGTACCCTTTTTCCGGACCTCCGTCAAGCGCACGCCCGATAGGCAGCAAATTCCGTGCCATAGAAAGGCTTGGGCATGGATTCGTCAGCCCGCTCGTTTCCCNNATCCTCCTTCGCTCTTCTCTCCTTTCAGTCGAGAAACCTTGCCCGCTCAGTCGTCCACGGACTTCCTCATCCACACCCTTCGCCTTGGGTAACAAAAAAAACCGTGCCGGTTAGACTCCTGAGCTGGATGAGAAACATTGTCTTGGGATTAGTGTAAAGCTATAATGGCGGCCGGAGCACGAAAGGAGGTCCCATGGGGATCTGGCTCGAAGGCAAGCCGCTGGCCGATAAGATCAAGGAAGACATCAGGCAGCAGGCCGTTTATTTCCAACAGGCTACGGGCAAGGTCCCGGGCCTGGCGGCCGTCCTGGTGGGGGACAACAGAGCTTCCCAGGTCTATGTCCGGTCCAAGGAGAAAGCCTGCCAGGCGCTCGGCCTATTCTCCGAGGTTCAGGTCTATCCCGGCGATATCAGCCAAGCGTTCCTCGAAAAAAAGATTGACGAGCTCAACCGTCGGGACGAGGTCGACGGCATCCTGGTCCAGCTCCCTCTGCCCGCTCACATCGATTCCTACGCCATCATCTGCAGCCTATCGCCCGACAAGGATGTCGACGGTCTCCATCCGTTCAGCCTGGGCACGATCCTGACGAACAGGGTCGGTTTCAGGCCGTGCACTCCGCTGGGTGTAGTCGAGATCCTCAAAGAAAACAGGATCCCGATCGAGGGCAGGGACGTGGTGGTCATCGGCCGCAGCATCCTGGTCGGAAAGTCGCTGGCGGCCATGCTGACCAACGAGAACGGGACGGTCACCGTCTGCCACTCCAAGACCAAGGACCTGGGCCGGGTCTGCAGCCGCGCGGATATCCTCGTCGCCGCCATGGGCAAAGAGGTCTTCGTCAAACCGGAGTTCGTCAAGCCCGGGGCGACGGTCATCGATGTGGGCATAAACTCGGTGAGCGACCCGGCCCGAGTGAAGGCCTATTTCGGGGAGGACGAGAGACGGCAGAAGGATCTGCAGTCCAAAGGTTATACCCTGGTTGGCGATGTCCATCCCGCCGCCTTCGAGCGGGCCGGGGCCATGACACCGGTGCCCGGGGGGATCGGCCCCTTGACCATTGCCATGCTGATGAAGAACACCCTCGATGCCTTTAAGCGCCGCCGCGGGATCAAAACCCCGCCATCGTAATAATAGCCTCCTTACGTTCTGGCTGGTGCGGCGGCGAAGGTTTGACCGGGACCGGTCTTTGTGGTATAAATCCTCACTCCTCAAACAAGAGAGAAACGACTATGCCGAAAGTATGCGATGTCTGCGGTAAAGGCCCGGTCTTCGGACACAGCGTGAGCCATTCCCACAAAGCCTCACCCAAGAAGTGGAAGCCCAACCTGCAACAGGTCAAGGCTCAGACTGAGGCGGGAGTGCGGAAAATCTGGGCGTGCACGCGATGCCTGCGCTCGGGCAAAGTCAAGAAGGCGGCCTGACCGCCGTCTCAGACTCTCTCCACAGATAAGATCCCTTTGATCCCCGAAATCTTTTTGATGATGGCCTCGAGGTGCTTCATCTCTCTGATGATGAGGTTGAGTTTGATCTGGGCCTTCTTGTCCGCGGTGGTGACCACCTCGGCCTTGGTGATGTTCCCTCCGAGTTCGGCGATGCCGGTAGCGACCTTGCCCAGGACGCCCGGCGAATCGCCGGCCAGAATCAGGATCCGGCTGCGGTAGGACCCCGCCGAAGCGGCGTCCCAGGAGACCTCCACCATCCTCTCGCTGCTCAGGATCTCTTTGCTGACGAGCCCGCAGCGGGTGGCGTGAATAGTGATTCCCCGGCCCGAAGTCATGTAACCGATGATCGGCTCACCCTTGATGGGCGCGCAGCAGCGGGCCAGGTGGAAGGCCCCCCCGGGCGCCTCCCCGACGGCGATTCCGGCGTCAGACCGGCCGCTCACCTTGTCCACGAATTTCCTGAGCAACCGCTGTTTGCGCTCGGCCGGCTCCCCCTCCGGGCTGAGCTTGGCCATGAACTTTTGGTTCACGACGATCCGGCCCCGACCAATGAGCCCGAAAAAGTCCTCCCTGTTCTGGATCTTGAAGGGAAGGACTTCGGCCAGGCGGCGGAGCAGGTTCTCCTCCTTGAGGAACCCGGCGGGGAGCGTGTAGCGCCGGGATTCCCGCTCCCAGATCTTCCGGCCCAGGGCGCTGCTCCTGGACTTCTCCTGCTGGTTGAGCCAGCGCTTGATCTGGTGGCGAGCGCCCGAGGTGAAGACGATGTTCAGCCAGCCGCGGCGCGGCGCCTTCTCCGGTGAAGTGATGACCTCGACGATATCGCCCGTCTTGAGAATGGCCTTTAGAGGAGCGATGCGGCCGTTGATGACCGCGCCCGCGGCGTGGAGCCCGATCTCGGAATGGACCTTGAAGGCGAAGTCGAGCGCCGAACCGCCGAGGGGGAGAGTGATAACCTTGCCCTTCGGGGTGAAAGCGTAGACTTCCTCGGGAATCAGGTCGGTCTTGAGGTTCTTCAGGAACTCGCGCGGGCTCTTCTGCTCTTTGTAGAGTTCAACCATCTCCCGGAGCCATTCCAGTCGCTTGTCCTCACGGACCAGGCTGGATGCGTACTGATCTTTGTACTTCCAGTGGGCAGCGATCCCATTCTCTGCCAAGTTATGCATGTTCTGCGTCCGGATCTGGATCTCGAAGGTCTGCCGATCATCGGTGATGATGGTTGTATGCAGAGCCTGGTAGAGGTTGGGTTTCGGCATGGCGATGAAGTCCCGGAAACGCTGCGGCAGGGGCGGCCATTTCTGATGGATGATCCCCAGCGCCGCATAACAGTTCTTGACCGTGTCGGTGATGATCCGGAGCGCCTTGAAATCGAAGACCTGGTCGAAATCGATCTCCCGGCGCTTCATCTTATCGTAGATGCTGTAGTGGCGCTTGATCCGGGAGTGGATCTCCGCGGGGATACCGTTGTCCTTCATCAGCTTCTCGAGGACGGCCTTGAACCGGGCGAGCTCATCCTCCGCCTTCTGCCGCTGCGGGGCGATGAGGGCGGCAATCCGGAAATAGGCGTCGGGGCTGACATACCGGAACGAGAGGTCCTCCAGCTCGGCCTTGATACGGCCCATCCCCAGGCGGTTGGCGATCGGGGCATAGATGTCCAGCGTCTCCTTGGCGA
>DQHV01000333.1 GCA_003524335.1 Candidatus Aminicenantota bacterium
CTCGAAGCGTTCTCCGCTCTCGGTCTGGAAGCTCAGAGGGGTGAACTGGACGCGTCTCGTTTCGAGCCGGCCGGAAAGGTCCCAGTAGTAGTCGAAGCTCGTCTGGAAGAAAAACTGCCGGACAAGCCTATCCAGGATACCCTTCTCCGGCCGCGGCTGATAGGCCAGCCGGATATAAAAGGTCTGGAAGCTCTGCCGCATCATATAGCCGAGTCCCGGGTCCAATGCTTCCCCGTAGTAAGCATATGTGCTCTCCACGTTCCACAGGTTGTTGGGATAATTGGCCCGCAAGCCGAAGCCGTGATGGCGGCCGGGCTTCTCGTTCCAGTTGTAAGCCATCCAGGCCGCCAGCATGAGGTTCTTGTTTCCCGCGAACCGGGACGTCGAATAGTTGAAGTCGACTCCGGCCAGGGTGTTCCTCTCGCCCGTCGGGCTGCCGTTGGTGAGGACCCAGCCGACCTTGCTCTCGGCAAAGACGTTTTGGGTNNAGAGCCCGATCCGGCGGCTGAAGAAGGGCATGAAACTGATGCTCGAGCTGAAGTTGAACGTCTCTGAGCCTTCCAGGAAAAACATCCGCTTCTCCGGGAAAAAAAGCGGGAAGCGAGTCAGGTTGATCCTCCGCTCATCGACCTCGGTTTCGGCGAAGTCCATGTTGTAGCTGACGACGCCGACGAGGTTGGGCGTGAAGTTCTTGTAGATATCGAACCCGCCGTCGAGAGTATTGTCCCTGCCGTCCGTTCCGGCAACGCCGCTTGTCGAGCTGGCGAGACCGTAAGGCTTGAAGGTAAACCCTTTTCCCTGCCGGACGTTCTCGACGCCGGTGAGGGCGGCGGCCTCCATCGGGTTGTTGAAATTGCTGTCCCTGTTCGTTCCCGACAGACGGATCGTTTCCAGCTTGCGAGGGACAATCCGCTCGACGTTGATGCCCCAGACTGTGAGGCCTGGTTTGAACGAGATCGTCTTGAAAGGAATCCTAAGCTCCGCGCTCCAACCGCTCTCCAGAACCCGGCTCTTGGCTTCCCAGATTCCGTCCCAGTTGAGGCTGGGGTTTCCCCCGTAGGCCAACCCTTCGCTGCGTGCGCCGAGGGGGTTGACGTAAAAGAGGTAGGCGTTTCGTTTGTCCTGGAAGGGATCGATGAGGACTCGAATGAGGTCATCGCTCGAGGTGTTCGGGCCCCCGCGGTGAAAGCCCATGCCCATCGAGCCTCCCCCCGAACCGCCCGCGCCGTCATGGGCCATGGTGTTGGCGGCAATGCGGGCCGGCTCGCTGTCCGAGCACAGGATGCCGATGAAGAGGCTTCCTTCGTCGTACAGGACCCGCAGCTCGGTCTTCTCACTCGGGTCAGAATTGGGTTGGGGTTCGACCATCCGGAATTCGGTGAATGGGACCGCTGATTGCCACACGGAATCGGACAAGAAGCCGTCGATCTTCGGGCCCTGGTCGACTCGAACGGCCCGGACCTCGGCCGCTAGTCCCGGGGCGGTCAGAAACAACCCCAGAGCAACCGCCTGAAGGATGGACTGTCTTATTTTTCTCAGGGCGACGGTTCTTTCTTTGGTCCTGCGCGGACCCGATATTCTGATTCTGATCTCCGGATCAGACAACATGCCGCCCAATATACCCGTCGCCCAGGATTGGTGTCAAGGCAGCGCTTGCCTTAATTGACCTCTTCCGATANNATATCATTTTTGCCTAATTTCCTTTACAGGATAGGAGGAATAATAATGGCTATTATAGTTGACGGTCATAACCTGACCATCGAGAAGGTGGTCCAGGTCGCCCGGGAGAACGAGAAGGTGGAGCTTCATCCCGAGGCCAAAAAGCGGATCGAGACATGCCGCGCCCTGCTCGAGGACAAGATCCAGAAGCGGGAGATCATGTACGGCGTCAATACGGGCATCGGCGAGCTTTCTGAGGTCGTCCTGACACCGGAGCAGGTCGAACAATACCAGAGATACATCATCTACAGCCATGCCGCCGGCTATGGGAAGCCTCTGCCGATCGACATCGTCCGGGCGGCCATGCTTGGCCGGATCAGCTGTCACTGCCACGGCCATTCCGGCATGAGGCTCCTCTTGACCGAGACGATTAAAGAGATGCTCAACCGGGGCGTGACACCGGTTGTCTGTGAGAAGGGCTCGGTGGGCGCCTGCGGCGACCTCTCCCCGATGTCGCAGATCGCCCTGGGTATCATGGGGGAAGGGGAGTGCTTCTACAAGGGGGAGAGGCTGCCGTCCGCCGAAGCTTTGAAAAGGGCCGGCCTCAAGCCGGTCGTCCTCAAAGCCCGTGACGGGCTGGCCACGATCAACGGCTCGAACGTGATCACCGGGCTCGGGGCACTCGAAATCTACGATGCCCATCGCTTTCTTAAGAACTCCGAGATCGCCGCGGCTATGACGCTCGAAGTGCTCAACGCCAACATGAAAGCCTATGACGAGCGCCTGCACAAGGTGCGCGGCTATCCCGGGGCTCTCGAATCCGCCGCGAACATCCGCCAGATCACCGAGGGAAGCGAGCTCCTGGCCAAGATCGGGAAAAAGAAAGTCCAAGATGCCTACAGCCTGAGGAGCACGCCCCAGGTGACCGGCGCCGCCCGAGATGCCCTCAAGTGGGCCCGCACCATGCTCGAGATCGAGCTCAACGGTGCCGCCGATAATCCGGTCTTCTTCCCTGATGAGCAGCTCGTCCTGACGGGTGCGAATTTCCAGGGGACGCCGCAGGCCTTCGCCCTCGAGCTCCTGGGGATAAGCGTGACCACGGTGGCCGTGCTGTCCGAGCGCCGGCTCAACCGCCTGATGAATCCTCACCTCAGCGTCGGCCTGCCGGCGTTTCTGACAAAAGGGGCCGGGATGTTCTCGGGGTTGATGCTGTCTCAGTATACTGCGGGGGCTCTCGTCGTTGAAAACCGCGTCCTTTCGCACCCGGCAGCGACCGGGTCCATACCTGCCGCCGCCGATCAGGAGGACTTTGTCAGCATGGGTTGGACGACAGCCCTCAAGACCAAGCAGATCATCGACAACGCCTGGGCCGTGCTCGGGATCGAAATGATGTCCGGTGCCCAGGCGATCGATTTCCGCGCTCCGCTCAAGCCGAGCAAGGGAGTTCAGGCTGCGCATGAGGTGATCCGGAAACATGTCGCCCATCTCGAGGAGGACCGGCCGATCTACAACGACATCAACACCCTTAAGGAGNNATGTTTAAGGCTCTAATTTTCGATATGGACGGATTGATGATCGACAGCGAGCGGCTGTATTGGCAGGTCGAAAAAAACCTGGCCCGGAGCTACCGGAAAGTAGTCAAGGAAGAAACCCTCTGGAAGATGATGGGGCGTCGGCCGATCGAGGGGATGAGGATCTTTGTCGAGGACCTCAAGCTTCCGATTTCGGCGGAGGAAGCCCTCGCCTTAAGGGATGCCCGGATGAGGGAGAAATACCGGGACGAATCCGAAGCCATGCCGGGGCTTTTTCATATCCTGGGCACGTTTTATGGAAAGCTGAAGCTTGCCGTCTGCACCGGCGCGCAAAGGGAATTCATGGAGATAGTGGTCGACAGGCTGAAAATCCGGGAGAAGTTCGACGTTCTCCAGGCTTCAGACGAGATCAAGAGGGGAAAGCCGGACCCGGAGATTTATCTTAGAACCTGCCTCCGGTTGGGCCTCGAGCCGAAGCAATGTATTGTCCTCGAGGATTCCTCCAACGGTGCTCTGGCCGGCAAAAGAGCGGGCTGCTATACCATCGGCGTCCCTTCCGAGTACAGCCG
>DQHV01000349.1 GCA_003524335.1 Candidatus Aminicenantota bacterium
ACCATCTGCCACGGCGCGCCCTTCGACGAGGACTACTACATTTTCGGCGAGTTCGACGCGGCCGAGGCCTTCTCGTACATCCAGACGCCCGTCTGCTTCTTCGGCCACACCCACTTCCCCTTCGTCTACACCGAGAAGGACGGCAACGTCGAGGGCACGTTCCTCGAGGGCAACGCCAACGAGATCCGGCTCGAGAAGGGCGTCCGCTACCTCATCAACCCCGGCTCGGTCGGCCAGCCCCGGGACCGGAACCCGCGGGCGGCCTTCGCCATCTACGATGCCGAGGCCCGGACGATCAAGTTCAGCCGCGTCGAGTACGACATCGAAGAGGCTAAGAGGAAGATCATCGACGAAAAGCTCCCGCCGGCCCTGGCCGAGCGGCTGAGCCTGGGGATCTGAAAAAAGGGGACATGTACCGGGGGTACGTGTCCCCGTTTTAATCTTCCCCGGATCTGGGGACACGTACAGAGAGTACATGTCCCCCCGATCCGTTTCGTCGCCGCGGGAGATGAACGTCAGACGATGGGATTCGCGTAGCAGTACACGCAGCCGTGTGGACAGGCCTGCGCGTAGCTGCCGATATCCTTCGACTCCGTGCAGAGGCAATCCGGGCGCTGGGAGCGGTCCTTGCGCCGCGAGGTCGGCTCGTGACCGGGGTGTAGAGACTCGAGAAGCGCCCCGTCGATGCAGGCGGACGGAACGATCCCGGGCACCCCGGCGAGGGCCGGCTGCGAGCAGGCACGGAGGACGAGCCCGCGGGCCGCGGCGATCTTAGAGAGGGCGGCCGCATGCTCCCTCTTTGCCTCGTCGGGCGGATCGACGAAGGGAAAACGGCGAGCGGCGGCCCTCCTTTTCGCTTTCCCGTACCACTGGGCGAAGCTCATCCGGATGTCCCTGACGCCGATCCCGGCGGCCGCCGCTGCGATGCCGGGGAATTCCCTCAGGTTGGAACGGATCTTCGCCCCGTCGCTCCAGAAGACGACCGGGTCGAACCTGACCGAGACTCGCCGCGGATCGCCGGCGAACGCGGCCAGGCCCGGAAGCTGGGCCAAGGCTTGATCCGTCGGAAGCGCCCCGGGCTCGACGGCCGTCCCCCCGAGGCCGGTGATCGTGAAATGGAGATAGACCTGATCGTACGCGGCGAGCAGGTCCTTGAGCTCGTATTGGTTCCGGAGGAGGTTCGAGAAATCCTTCGACCAGAGGACGACCGTGTGCGCCACCCCGGGAGAGAGGTCGACCTCGACGGTCCGGCCCCGCGGACCGATGAGGACCGCCCGCCGGGCCCGCAGCGTGACGGAGAGCCATTCCGGGAAGGAGGCGACGAGGTCGGTGCGCCGCGAGGCGCTGATCACGGTCTTCAGAGGCCTATTCCCGCGGCCGGAAGAGCCTGTCGCCCAGCGTCTCGCCGAGGAAGAACTTGAACAGGAAGAAGTAGAGGAATACGAAGACGCCATAGAGCAGGAGCATGGGCCCGGACACCGAGCCCAGGATCTCGAAGAACGTCTGGCCCGTCGCGTTCGCGGCCAGCCAGAGGGCGGCGAGCCAAAAGATGCCGACGAAGAGGACATCGAAGACCTTGGACTTGAAGAAGACCGAGAAGCTGAAGGGAGGATGCGGCTCGGCCTCTTCGAGCTCCGCCGCCGCCTCGGCGTCGCGGCGCCCGGGTTCGCGGACAGGCAGGATCGGCGGCCGGACGGGGCGGACGGGCTCCGCCAGAGGCGCGGCGGCCTCCCGGGTCTCGTCCTCGGCCTCCTCTTCCGCGGCGGGCTCCTCCGCCGTCTCTCCCCGCCCGAACGGGAGAGGGGCCTGGCTGACGCGCTCTGGCAGGCCTATGCTCGAATCCGAGGCTTTCCGCCGCGGGAAGATCTCGACCTCTTCTTCCTGGGCTCGCGCCGACGGCTCCGCGGCGAGGCCCTCCTTCGACTCGACGACCTTCGTATCGGGAGGGAAAACCGGGGCGCCTTTCATCGTGCTGGCCCACGGCGGCAACGACCCCGTCGGCTCNNTCCTTGCCGAGCTCGACCGTCCGGCCGATCTCGTCGAAATCCTTCGTATCGAACGTGACCGGCCGAAAGGCTGATTCTCCGGCGGTTGCAGCCGCGAGATCGTCGGCTTCAGCCTCGGCCCCGGCCGCGGGCCCCGTGATGTATTCGATCGAGGGCTCTTCGTCCCCAGCCGCGACCGGCTGGGCCGCGGATTTGACGTATTCGACAGCCTCTTCTTCAGCGTCTTTCTTCGCTTCCTCGTCACGGACGATCGCGCCCGTGTCCTCTTTCTTGGCTATGTCTTCCTCGTCGATCCTCTCATCCTCTTCCTCTTTATCGTCTTCTTCCTCTTCGTCTTTGGTCTCTTTGGGCTCGTCGGCCGCCTCGCCCTTCCGGTCCGTCGCGGCCTTGACTTCGACCTCGCCTGTCGGGGCCTTTTCCGCGTCGTCAGCGGCCGCGATCTCGTCGACGAGGATGACCTCCTCGGTGACGTCTTCGGCGTCCTCCCCGAGGTTCTCTTCCACGACGAGCTCGTCGAGGGCCGTTTCCGCGGCCTCCTCCTTCAGCTCCTCTTCGAGCTCTTCGTCGAGGTCCTCGTCGAGGTCCTTGGCCGCGGCCGGACGCTTCTCGCCCTCGGGCTCTTCGACGGTATAATCCTTCTCCTCGACCTCGGCGTCGACGATCTTCTCGCCCGGGATCTCCTCGTCGACCTCGTCGTCCTCGGGGAACAGGAGCTGGGTGCCGCAGTTGTTGCAGTACTTGTCGTTCTCGTCGATGATGGCGTGACAGTAGGGGCAGCGGGTGATGGCCATTGCTTTTATTATCACGGGGAAAGGGACCGATGTCAATTGAAATGCAGGCCTTCTTCCCGTAGACTAGCGGCCGGAGGAGGCCGATGCCGCAGATGACGTTCAAGACCGCGTTGATCACCGGGGCCTCGGCCGGACTCGGGGCGGAATACGCCCGGCAATTGGCGGCCAAGGGGACGGATCTCGTCCTCGTCGCCCGAAGACGGGAGCGGCTGGACGCTCTGGCCGCGGAGCTCCGCGCCGCCCACGGGACGGCTGTGGACGTTTGGCCGGCCGACCTCGCGGTTCCGGGCGATATCGAGCGGATCGAGGCCGGGATCGCCGGTCACTCCACCCTCGACCTCCTCATCAACAACGCCGGTTTCGGCGGCCGGACGGGATTCGTCCGCGGCGAGACCGGGGATCACGTGAACATGCTCCGGGTCCACGTCGACGCGACCGTCCGGCTGGCCAAGGCGGCCCTTTCCGGCATGATCGCCCGGGGACGCGGGGGGATCATCAACGTCGCCTCGGTGGCCGCGTTCTCCCCGTTCTCGGGAGCGATGTACAGCGGCACCAAGGCTTTCCTGGTGATGTTCTCGGAGAACCTCCAGGCGGAATTGAAGGACAAGGGCATCTTCGTCCAGGCCCTCTGCCCGGGGATGACCCATACGGAATTCCACGAAGTCGCGGCCATCGACAAGGCGATCGTCCCCAAGCCGTTCTGGATGACGGGCGGAGAGGTCGTCCACATCTCGCTCAAGCGTCTCGGCCGCGGAACCGTCTGTATCCCCGGCTGGAAGAATAAAGCGGTCGCCTTTCTGATGCGCTGCCCGGTCACGGCCGCGGGCGTCCGCGTCGTCGGCCGGGCGAGCTTCGTCCGCAAAAAGGACGGCGGAAATTGACTCCGCTTTAGTCCGCTCCGACAGGGGGAAACCGCAAGCGTTACGCGGTGACCTGGAAGACCGAGTCGTGAGCCTGTCGCGGATCGCCTTCAGGATCTCGTGGAGCTCAAGTAAGATCTCAAACGAGGCCTCCCATTTTGGGCTCAAAGCGGGTATAATGAGGAGGCAAAGGAGGAGGACCATGTTCTCCACTTATACGGCCAAATACACCAAGATCAAATCAGGCTATATGGGCCAGCTCGTCGAATGGCCCGAGGTCGTGACCGAAGGGAAGACCCTCGAAGATTGCCGGGCCATGCTCCAGGACGCTCTCCGCGAAATGATCTTGGCCTATCGCCAGCAGAAGAAAGAGATCCCCGTGGGTGGCGCGCTTCTGGAACAGATCCCCGCTCAGATCTAGATGTCCGTCAAGCGGAGGGACCTCGTCCGTTACCTGGAAGAAAACGGCTTCGCCCTGCTTCGCGAGGGCAAGAGTCACTCGATCTATACCGACAAGAAGAAAACAATCCCCGTAAAGAGGCACAATACCTTCGATCGGATAACGGCCAACGAACTTTGCAAGCAGGCCGGCCTAAGACCGAAATACTAAAGGCCTTTGCCTGAATGGCACCGGGAAGTTCACCCAGAGGCAGAGATCGCGTCTCCAATGCCATCGATGCTGAGATTGACAACCCATTCGAATTCTATAAAATACTGACTGGCGGGCGATTAACTCAGCGGTAGAGTGCTACCTTCACACGGTAGAAGTCAGAGGTTCAAGTCCTCTATCGCCCACCATTCCCTTTTCCGGAAATGCTCGCGCTATTCTGATCCCCCTGATCGCTCAGGGGGGATGCTAATCGCCCTTATTTCTTATCGCCCACCGGAAGGTTCATCCGGCGCAGCAGGTCCTGGAAACGTTGGTTGTCAAACATGGAATCCCACCCATAGCCGCGGGCCCGGACCCAGGGCACCGTCGACTCATGGGCCTTATAGGCGTCCTCCAGTTCTTGCAGAGCCTTGTCCTTGTCCCCGAGCGCCAGATAAACCTGACCCACCAGATTGAAGCCCCGGGATGTCCCCCCCATCTTGGGCACGATCGTCAACGCCTGCTCCCGCTCCCCGGCCGCGAGGTAAGCCAAGGCTAAAAGTGGGTAGCCTCTCAGGGGTTCAAGCTCGATGAGACGCATGGCCGCGGCGATGGCCTCCTGGTGCATTCCCTTTCTTGAATAGGCGCGGCTCAAGATCTTGTAACTGGGCCAGAAATTCGGGTTCAACTCAATCGCTTTCTTGGCTTCGACGATTGCTTCGTCGGACCGGCCCGCGTAATTGTACAGATCCCCCAGCCAACCGGTATTAAGCGCCCGAAGCGGGTCGAGATCGCGGGCTAGCTTGTGCTCGGCGATGGCTTCGTCGAGCCGGTCGAAGATGACCAGGTACCAGGCGTAGTGGTAGTGGGTCATGGCCAAACTGGGGTTCAGCGCCAGGGCGCGCCTGAAAAGCTCCTCAGCCTTGGCCCAGTCCCACTCGTAATAGAGAGCGACATCCGCCAGCGTGCCCACGGCCTCGGCCATTTCGGGGTCGAGCTTAAGGGCCTGCTCGGCGGCTGCTTTGGCGCGCGGGTAGGCATCGGCTTGCTCGGCGCCGCCATGGCCGAGGGTGACGTACCCCTGAGCAAGACCGGCATAGGCGAGGGGTTCCGCGGGATCTATCTCCACGGCCTGGTGGAGATACCGCATGCCCTTCTCAAAGCTCTCGGGATTATTCTGCGACACGTAGAACATCCCTTTGAGATAGGCTTCGTAGACTTCGGGATTGACGGACCTGACAGAGGCCAGGCGGGTCTGCTCGGCGGGTAGCAACTTGAGCGCCAACGCCTTGGCCACGCTCTGCGCCACCTCGCTTTGCACAGCCCGGAAGCCCGAGAGGTCGAGCTCGTAGGTCCCGGCCCAAAGCTGTGTCTGGTCCCGCACCTGGATCAGTTCGGTGGTGATGCGGACGCGGTTCGCCTCGCGCTGCGCGCTGCCCTCCAGGACATATTCGACTCCCAGCTCACGGCCGATCTGGTCGATCGGCGTGTCGCCCTTTTTGTAGCGCACGACCGACGTGCGGGCGATAACGCTCAGGCTCTGCGGATGGAGGCGTCCGAGCTGGGTGATCATCTCCTGGGTGATGCCATCGTTGAGGTACTCCTGCTCGGGGTCTCCGGTGAGGTTGGCGAATGGAAGCACAGCCATCTTGATGGCCCGGGCAGAGGCGGCATGCGGTCCAAGAATTCGGTCCCGGACTCCTCCGACGTTGAAACCGAAGAGGACGAGGATGGCGACCAGAGCGGCGGGGAGAAGATAAGTCACTTTCAAACCGAATATCCTTCTCCTAACCCCTCGCCTGGCCTTGAGCGGCCTGAACCCTTCAGCGACGGCGGCGAGATCTTCTCGGAACTCCTCCATAGTCTGGTAGCGGTCGGCCGGTTTCTTGGCCAGCGCCTGGCCGACGATCTGTTCCAGATCGGGTGCGGTGTCGGTCCGGACTTTCTTCAGGGATTCCGGCTCCTCATGGAGGATGGAGTAGATCACGGACTGGTCGTGTTCTCCCCGGAATGGAAGTTTGCCGGCAAGCATCTCGTAGAGGACGACCCCCAGCGACCAGATGTCCGTCCGCTGGTCCAAGTCGCCGCCCCGGGCCTGCTCCGGAGACATATAGGCTACCGTGCCCAGTGTCGTCTGGCTCTTCGTGAGCGAGGAACCGCCTCGGAGTTTAGCCAGCCCGAAATCCATGACTTTGGCCTGGCCCTTTTCCGTGACCATGATATTGGCACTCTTGATGTCGCGGTGGATGATGCTCTTGCCATGGGCATCCCCAAGGCCAGCGGCGATCTGGATGGCCGCGGCCAAGGCTTCTTCAGGCTTTAACGGCCCTTTCTTGAGCTTGTCCCGGAGTGTCTCCCCTTCCACGTACTCCATGGCGATGTAGGGACGCTCTTCGCTCTCGCCGACCTCGTGGATGACGCAGATGTTAGGGTGGGACAAGGCCGCGGCCGCCCGGGCTTCGATAAGGAACCTCTCCCTAAGTTCGGGAGAGTCCATCAGGTGGGGAGGAAGAAACTTAAGGGCCACGCAGCGTTGGAGCTGTAGGTCCTCGGCCTTGTAGACAATGCCCATTCCACCGTGGCCGATCTCCTCGATGATACGATATTTCCCGGCAATGAGCTTGTTCTTCGCTATGACCGCGAGAGGTGTCGCCAGGGTTTTCGTCAGGGAATCGGCCATCCGGGCGCCTGGCGTGAGCGGCACCCCACACTTCCCGCAGAAGTTCGTCGCGTCGGGGTTGTCAAACTGGCATCTCGAGCATTTCATGACCAGCTCACCCTTGCCGATGACCGGATATTAACACCGCTGGAACGGCCGGTCAACCGCAATAGCCTTACCTATCGTTTGTGCCCAATTTGTGCCCAAAAGATGTCAGGAATATCAAAATGTATCTAAAGATATCGAACTCCATCGAAATCCTGGAGCATTTAAAAATGAGCTTTTTGCAGTGGAAGTCAATTATTATCTTCATGTTAGCTTTTTTCGCCGCTTCCTACACACGGTAGAAGTCAGAGGTTCAAGTCCTCTATCGCCCACCGTTTTCTTATCAACAAGTTGCACAATCCCACGACCCGGCAGATCGCCTATTCCATCCCCTATTCTGGAAGCGGCAGCTTCATTTTCTCACAAATGGCAATGAACCTGGGGTTCCCGAACAATGGTTCAAAATATCGCGCCGGTGTGGTGATATAGGTCATGAGCGGGTCGTGCATCTCGAACCCCTTCTCGACCCAATCTATGGCCTTATCGAGTTGATCCGCCACAAGGTACCTGAAGGCCATATCATGAAAACCGACGGGCTGGCTTTCAGCGTATTTCTCCAGACGCTCCACGATCTTTTCATACGCCGTGACAATCCCCGATTCGCTGTAGATCCTCTCGATGTCCTTATAAGCATCTTCCTCGAGGGGAAAGGGAAGAACATGCCGGACCGCTCGGAGGACTTTGTCGTACTGCTTCAATCTGTAGGCAGCGATCTCGATCATCTGATTGAGGTTGAAATTGTCCGGATCTTCGGCCAAGGCTTCTTCCGCGAGAGACAAGCTTGCCTGATATTTACCAGCCTGCAACAGCGTTCCGATATTGAGTTGCTTCATCATGGGATTCAGCGGATCAAGGCTCAGCGCCAGCTCATTCTGGGCCAGCGCCTCCTCTTTCCTGTGCAGGATCAATAAGAGCTGCGCATAGAGTCCCCTCGAGAGGGCGTCGTTGGGGTTGATGGCCAGGGCCCTCAAGAACTCCTTTTCGCTCTTCTCCCAGTCCCAATCCACGAGATGCGCGATCATGGCGCTGAGATAATGAGCTTCGGCAAGATCCGGGTCCAAGGCCAGCGCCTTGTTCAGGTTCTCGATGATCTGGGGAGCGGCGATGGACGGCTGTTCGTACGCGTTTTGTTGCATCCACAGCCAGGCTTCCGCCAGACCGGCATAGAGAGGCGCCCAGTCCGGGTTTTTCGCGACGGCGCCGGTCAGGGATTCCAGGGCTTTGGTCATCACTTCCCTTCGCCCATCAATAATGTAAGAGCGGGCCTTCAGGTATTCGTCATAGACGGCGAGGTCCGCGACCGGTATCTTCTCGATGAGCTTTTTCTCTTCAGGGGATATGACCGCCCGGAGCTCCTCGGCGATGGACTTGGCGATCCTGATCTGGATGTCGAAGATGTCTTCCACGTTGGCGATCCTCTGTTGGAAGGAATCGCCCCAGATGTGGGTTTCCCGCTCGGCCCTGATCAGCTGGGCCCGCAGGCGGAAGGCGTTGCCGAATTTCTGCGCGCTGCCCTCCACGATGTAGTTCACGCCCAGCTCTTCGGCGATCTCGCGGACGGATTTCTTTCTGTCCCGGTATCGTTCGACCGAGGTGCGGGAGATGACCCGCAGCACCTTGATCTTCTGGAGGTTGCCCAGGATCTCCTCCATCACCCCGTTGATGAAATAGGTGTTCTCCTGGTCGGGGCTATCGTTGATGAAGGGGAGCACAGCGATGGACTTTTCGGGCTGGTCCGGTCGGGCCTTGGCTTTAATAGGTTTGAGGCCTTCAGCGACCGCTGATAGGTCCTCCCGGAACTCCTCCATCGTCCGGTAGCGGTCGACGGCCTTCTTGGTCAGGGCCTGGCCGACGACATGGCCCAGCTCGGGCGCCAGGCCCGGGCGGAGCTTGGTCAGCGGCTCAGGCTCCCGGTGGAGGATCGAGTAGATGACCGTCTGGTCGTGGTCTCCCCGGAAGGGCAGCTTCCCCGCCAGCAATTCGTAGAGCACGACCCCCAGCGACCAGATGTCCGTCCGCTGGTCGAGGCTGTCGCCCCGGGCCTGCTCCGGCGACATGTAGGCCACCGTACCCAGCGTCGTCTGGCTTTTCGTCAGCGACGAGCCGCCCCGGAGCTTGGCCAGACCGAAGTCCATGACCTTGGCCCGGCCCTTGGCCGTGACCATGATGTTGGCGCTCTTGACGTCCCGGTGGACGATGCCTTTGGCGTGGGCCTCCCCGAGCCCCGCTGCGACCTGGTCGACCAGGCCCACCGCCTCCCCCGGCTCGAGCGGCCCCTTCCCGACCCTGTCCCGCAGCGTCTCCCCCTGCACGTACTCCATGGCGATGTAGGGGTGCTCTTCGCTCTCGCCGACCTCATAGATTGTGCAGATGTTCGGGTGCGACAGCGCCGCGGCCGCCTGGGCCTCGACAACAAAGCGTCCCTTGAGCTCGGGCGAGTCCACAAGGTGAGGCGGCAGGAACTTCAGGGCTACGGCCCTCTTGAGCTTGAGGTCCTCGGCTTTATAAACAACGCCCATCCCCCCGGCCCCGACCTCCTCCACGATGCGGTACTTGCCCGCGACGAGGGTCCCCGGCTTCAGGACGCGAAGGGGGGTTTCAAGGGTCTTGGTAAGGGCCGCGCCTTCCGGGCCAGCCCCGGCGCCCAGCGGCGCCGCGCAGCTGCCGCAGAATCTCGAGGCATCATTGTTCTCGGCGTGGCACTTCGGGCATTCCATGATGGTCTCCCCCGTTCCGATGACCGGATATTAACACCCCGGGAACGGCTGGTCAACCCCAATAGGCTACGTGTCGTTTGTGCCCAAATTGTGCCTAAAATATGTCGGGAATATCAAAACATATCTAACAATATCGAACTCCATCGAAATCCGAAGGCCCTTAAAAACGGGCGGATCACAGGGGAAATCATTTATTTTCTGCACGTTAGTCTTTTCGGCCGCTTCCTACACCCAGGTGAAGTCAGAGGTTCAAGTCCTCTATCGCCCGCCATTTCTATTTCCGAAACGCCTGCCGGATCGAGGTCCCGGATGATTGACTAGGGACGGCACGTTTCCCCATCTCCTCTAGCCGCCTATCGCCCTCTATTCGAGCGGGATGCCTCCGGGGATATCGGTTATCCAACCAAACCACGCACGCAAGAAGAACCTGGGACGCTTCCGCGCCCTTTCTTCAAGCTCCGCAAAAGGCTCCTCGCTCGCCCGGATTCTGGCGACAAGATCCTCATGCCATGCCTGAAGAGTGCGGTTGTCCCTGGCGTCGGCGATCCGCTTCAGATTCTGGGCCTCGGCAAGAGCCCTGTCCGGTTGGCCCATTCTGAGGGCGACAATTCCCATGAAATAATGACTCGTAACTGGCCCATAGATTCCCGCTGACGGATCGGGGCGTTCCAGGATGACCTCGAACTCGCGCATGGCATCGGTCAATTTGCCCGCCGTCAGATAAGCCCACCCCATCGTGTAGTGCCCGAAGGGAATCATAATGTCCAAATGGCCGGCCAGGATGATCTTATTCATCTCCTTGAGATAGTCCTCCGCCTCTCCGGGCTTCTTCTGAGCAAGGGCATTCCACCCCATCTGGAAAGAGGCGCCGATCCGATGCTCCGGCTTCATCTTCACGCCGAGTAGAGGAGCGAGTTTTTCTCTTGATTCGGCGAACCGGCCTCCCTTGGCCAGGACTTGAGCTTGGCCTATGACGGCATCGTAATATTGCCGATCAAGATTCAGGGCCTCCTCGAACTCCTCCATCGCCGAATCCTGCTCTCCCTGGAAATAATGCACATAGCCCATCATATGGTGCGCGGCCGCATCATCCGGGGCGATTTCGATATATCTTCGGGCGGATTCGGCTGCATTATCCAATTCATCCAAATTGAAATAATCCCTGACCAAAAAGAGGTAGCCGGCCTTGAACCCGGGATCGAGCGCAAGCCATTTCTGGTGATAGATAATCGCCTTGTGAGGGTCTATCAGAGGCCCCCCCGCCCCGGCGGCGAGAATGAACCAGGCCTCTTTCTCCTCGGGATATTTCTCGGCCAATTTCTCGAGGAGCACCAGCGCCTCTTCCAT